>JAEYYE010000272.1 GCA_023430945.1 Bacteroidota bacterium | reverse complement strand
TGACATCTGCCTCTTCCGCAACGGATCCCTCGGCAGCGTGCAGCAGGTTGTAGATGTCCGTGGCGGTGCTGGCGGCCAGCTTCGCTTCCAGCCACTGGCCGTTGTACATGCCAACGGTCAAGGCGCGCAGGCCTTGGGTGAAACGTGAGGTGCTGAAGCACCAGAGTCCATGCTCCAGGCCCTGCAGTTCCACCATGGAATTGATGTAGCCCGAAGTAAGCTTCACCGATCGGAAATACTTGGGCAGGCCGGCGGGGAGCATGCGCTTGGGCCCAAGGTCCACCCAGATCGCCTTCAGGAGCCTGCCTTCCACGAGCGGGCCCACCACCATCTGGTGCGCATTCGGATAGAACGCCCGCCAGATCTCCGGTTGCATGCCGGTCGGCACCTCTTCTTCACCCCCCATCGCTTCCGCGCTTTTCAGATCGGGCGGCGGGAAGCAAAAAGCGCTCCGGATCGCGGCTACAGGCTCATGAAGCTTTTGCAGGCATCGACGAACGGGAACGATGAGGCCGATCACCCGCAGCGGAACGCGATGCTGAGGCCGTAGCCCCTCAGGTGATCGGGGATCACTTGTCCTTTTCCTCCAGGATCCTCAGCAATTCCTGCACTTTGGGCCCGTCCTTGAAGGCCCGGATGTCCACCAGCCGCTCCTCGTCATGGATGATCTCCACGAAAAAATTGGTGTACACATAGTGATCATGCCGGCGGGTACCGCAGTAAGTGGTGGTGATGAAGGTGGGCGGAGGGTCGCTGAGCAGGTGCAGCCGCTCGGGAAGGGGTAATGCGTTGAATGCATCGGAAGCATCCATATGGAGGTGAAGATGATGCCGGCGATGGCTGGGACCGCGCCAACGGGTACTGGTATGAGGATCACTGCGAGGTGGGTTCCGGAGGCGCTCCAGCCCTCCGGGCCATTACTTCGGCCTCTTGCCGACCAGCCGAGGTGGGGGATCCACCTGGGTCCGCTGCTTGCCGTTGGATATGATCTTTCCCGATCCGCAGGCTCTTCCCGCTTACCGGACACCGATCGTGCCTATCAAAGATAGACTGCAATGGTGGCCGCAATGCAGAACATGAAAAATTCCTGCGAGGATCGGACTGTTGCCGATCGTTTATCCTTCAGATCCAGGTGATACCTGAGAACGCATGGTCGGAACGTTGCCGCGATAAAGGAACCCAAAGGTTAAATTCCGCTCAAGCCGGATCTTTCACCGCATACCTACCTACATTTGAGGGTCTGGCGCGAGCCGCCGGGATCTTGAACCGCAGGAATGGTGCCGTTTGGTCGCGGTGTTTTGATCACCATTCAATTCTGAAGCTTCCAGTAGCCTAAGTGACGGTCCTGAGCGTTGGTACGGCCTTTTGTCCTGACCAGGCACACATGAAGCATGAAAAGATCCCGATGAAAATGACAGAACAGACCCGGATGATGACACCGATGATGAATGGACCGATGAGCGGGAACTTGAAACGCTCCGGTCTTCTAAGGGGGCAGCTTCATCGCAACGAATCGCGCTGCCTCGCGCTCAACGTGCGAGTACGGATACTTTCGATCAATACGGAGAACCACACGGCCCATTGCACTGTGCAGCAGATCCTGCTCCGCTGGTCGCCTTTCCGCTACGATCGGAATGAATTGCTGCGAATGGCGGAAAAGGCCTTGTCACCATTGATCCGGATCGGCCTGTTGCCGATGATCACGGTGATGACGCGTTCAGTGCGCGATCGTTCCACCACCACCGAAAGCATCATGCACCATCCCTGGATGCGCATCATGCTCCGCTGGTCGGGCCTTGATGCGCTCGGGGTGCCGGCCGTAGTTCCGCCTCGTGATCCGTTCGGATGGAAAGCCGCCATGAACAGCGGGGTGCGCCCCGGCCAGTGAACTTCTTTTTACAAAGGGAGGCCAGAACAACGGCAGCCCGATGCACCGGCGAATCGTTCCTTCGCGAAGCGGTCCATGAGGCCTGGCGCGGCTTGTGGACGAACAGGAACCGGCGCTCCGATCTTTATTCCTCCCTTTTTGTCGGGGCCTCGGGTATTACCGGTAGCTTGCACGCATTAAGCCTGGCAATTCTGCCGGGTGGTAAAGCAAGTAGTACATGAGCAGTGGTACAGTAAAATTCTTCAATCCGGAGAAAGGTTTTGGATTCATCACCCCGGTTGAAGGCGGAAAGGACCTTTTCGTTCACAAGACTGGAACGAAGACGGACCTTTTCGAAGGCGATCAGGTCACGTTCGAAGTTCAGCAGACCGAACGCGGCCCCAGCGCAGTGAACGTGCGCAAGGCCTGATCGACACCAGATCTGAAGCAGAAGCCCCGGCCGCAACGCCGGGGCTTTTTCATGCGCGGAAGCATGGCCGTGCGATCCCGGCCTGGAATGCCTGGGAGCGCCATGCCGGCCAGCGGTCCTTTCGATCCATGAACGGTGAGGGATGCGCAGGGTCTGCAGGTAATTTGGCGGCACCAACCCCATGTACATGGACCATCGATACACTTTCACCACGATCGTTCTTCTCTGCAGTGCATTCGCGCACGCCCAACTCCCGCAAGCCTACATCGATCGGCTGCAGTTCGTGCTGGACAGCACTTGCACGGCCCGCAACCTCAAAGGGGCCTCGGCCGCGGTGGTGGTGCCGGGCATGGGCGTTTGGGCAGGTGTGTACGGCGAGTCGTATGCGGGCACGCCGATCGACCCCACGATGTTCCTCGGCGTGGGCAGCAATACCAAGACCTACGTGGCCACCACGCTGCTGAAGTTGCAGGAACAAGGCCTGGTGGATCTGGACGATACCGTGGGCACCTGGGTGCAGCACCCGAACATCGATGGCGCGATCACGATCCGGCAGTTGCTCAACCATTCCAGCGGCCTCTACAATTTCACCAACAGCGTGGCGTGGAGCAATGCGGTGTTCAGCGATCTCGGCCAGATCTGGGATCCGCAGGACCTGTTGCAATATGTGGCCGATCCGGAATTCCCGGCCGGCACATCGTGGGAATATTCGAACTCGAACTACCTGGTGGCCGGGTTGATCATCGAGGCGGTGACCGGTGGATCGCTGCATGATGCCTTGGCCGATCTGGTGCTCACGCCCGCCGGCCTGGATAGCAGCGAATTGTATGTGGAAGGCACCGATGCGCTCAACATCCCGCACATCTGGACAGATGCTTTCGAAGGTTATCTGGAGGACCTGATCGCGGACTACGGATATGAGCACAATTCCGTGATGTCCGCCGCATGGGCAGCAGGCGGTATCGTGGCCACTGCGAAGGACAACGCCATGTATTGGAGCAAGCTGATGGAAGGTGAACTGCTGACCGAAGGTTCGTGGACGGAGATGAGCACCACCATACCGATCGGATCGGGAATGAGCTATGGTCTGGGCATCTTCAAGATCTCGAACTTCAACGGGCAAACGGTATGGTCGCATGGCGGCACCAATCTTGGGTTCATCAACGAGAACATCGGCGATCCATTGAGTGGCGTAGGCATCTCGGTGCTCACCAACCAGGACAGCATTGGCAATGGTATCGTATTGAACGGCATCGTGAAAGAGCTTCACCAAGTAACGCTCGATCCCACGATCGGCATCGCTGAAGCATCGATCGAAAACTTCTCGATCTACCCGAATCCCGCCACGGACGTGATCCAGATCGATCGGCCGCTCGATGGATCGGTGGAACTCACAGTGTTCGATCCAACAGGCCGTGCGGTGCTCAGGATCCCATCGATCGGATCCAATGAACCCGTGGATGTGCGCGATCTGCCTGCCGGCAGCTACGTGCTGGAATTAAGCGATGGCGCCGTGCGATCGGTGGGGCGGATGTTGGTGGTGCGGTGAGCACGACCGTAACTTGACCATTGCATATTGCATATTGGACTACTGATCATTCCAAAGGATCTTCGGCTTGATCATCTTCCGATCACGTACAAATTTTAGTAAGTTTGTACGTATGAACACGAAGCTCACGCTTTCCTTGGATAAGGATGTGATCGAGCAAGCCAAGCAGGAGGCCGCCTCGCGAGGTATTAGCTTATCGCGGCTGGTGGAACAACTACTCGAGCGCACGGTCACTAAAATGCAGGACAAAAAAGCGCGGAAGGTGAAAATCCCAACCGAAGTAAAGAAGCTTCGAGGGATCATTTCATTACCTGCGGACTTCGATCCCAAAAAGGACCGTACCGATCATCTCGCGGGGAAATACGGCCTCTGATGAAACGTGTCTTTCTGGACACCAATGTGCTCCTGGACCTATTGGCGGACCGAGAACCGTTCGCTGAAGATGCGGCCTTGATCTTTGCGAAAGCGGGTCAGGGAAGTTTCGAGTTGCATGTATGTTCCCTCAGTTTTCCGAACATTCATTACCTCGTGGAAAAGATCCAGGGAAGGAAAAAGGCCATGGAGGCCATGCGGTATCTGCGGCCTTTGGTCACGATCCTTCCCGTTGATGCACACTGCATTGAAGCGGCGATCAGGAGGAACGGTATCGATTTCGAAGACGACCTACAATTGGAGTGTGCCATTGCTGCTGATGTGGATGTGATCCTAAGCCGGGACAACAAAGGATTCAAGAATACCAAGATCCCAGTGTTTTCTCCCAGTGCCTTTTTGCTCCGGTTGTGAGGACCGCAACTTGATCATTTGAAATTGGATATTGATCATTCCCAAAGGGACGGGCGAATTCCTGTCTGGTCGTGTCTTCGCCTGCAAGTCCTCGGCCGTCAAATGCACGGCCTGTGGGCTTTCCAGCTTCGCCACTTACGCGGTTTTGGTGGTCACGAGATGATCGCGTTTCACGAACAAGTTCAGGTTCCGATCGACCTGTCCCTTGATCATTGGATATTGGCCATTGATCATTTCCGAAGGGCGCTTCTACATCATCGCCAGATACTTGTTCCCCACGCTCGAACCATAGAGTTGCTTGTACCGCATTTTCTTCTCGATCGCCTGGATCACTGTCTCCACATGGTTCACCTTCTGTTGCTGGCCGATCAGGTTGAGGCCACCCGGGCTCAGCACGTTGATCTCCATCAGCTTGTCGCCCACGATGTCCAGGCCCACGAGGAACATGCCGTCGCTGACCAACTTGGGCCGTACAACTTCCACCAGTTGCAAGATCTCATCGGTGATCTTCACCGGTTCCGCATGACCGCCTGCACTGATGTTGCTGCGGATGTCGTCCTTCGCGCTCACCCGGCGGAAGGCGGCATATTGCCCATCGGTCATCAGGGGCTGGCCGTTCATCACGAACAGGCGGATATCGCCATCCTTCGCGGCAGGCAGGTATTGTTGCGCGATCACGTACCCATCGCGGCTGATCGCATCGATGATCTGGGTAAGGTTCCCGATCGTTTTCGCATCCACCTTGAACACGTTGCTGCCGCCTGAACCCTGCAGCGGTTTCAGGATCATGCGCTGCTTCTCCTCCTTGAAGAACGCGCGGATCTCCTGCACATCGCGGGTGATCAGCGTACGCGGACGCAGGATCGCCGGGAAATGCTGGAAGTACATCTTATTGATCGCGACGGCCAGGCTGCCCGGATCGTTGAGCACGATCACACCATTCGCTTCGGCCACCGCGCCGTACAGGATCCCCGCCTGCACCGCCCAGGGCCGATCGGACATGTCATCGGAAGGATCGTTGCGCAACAGGAGCACATCGAGTTCCGCGGAGCTCATGTGTTTGGGCTTCGACTTCTGCACCGCATTGAAAAAGCTGGAAACAGTACGGAATTCCTGTTTCGGCGGCTCATATGACTTGCCACCCATGTGGCCATCGGGCGTGTAGGAAAGTTCGCCCACGCCGATGAAGAGCACCCGATGCCCCATCCGATGTGCTTGATAAGCGAGATGCACGGTGGTGTAGCCCTCGCGCTCGGTCTCCATTCCGTTGATGACAAATGCGATCGTCATGTGTATAAGATCCTATAGTTCGAGCAGGCTGGCAAGGTCCATGCCCTTGCGAAGATGTTTCACGCGTTCGAGCGCCTCACCGTGCAGATACCGCGGCATCACGGGCTCTTTGAGTACACGCCGGTGGTGCAGATCGGTGATCAGGCCAAGGTGTGGAAGTGCGAATTTCCCGGTGAAGAAAAGTCCCAATCCCTCCGCCGATCCATCCAGATGATCGATGAGCGCGCGCAGTCCTTTCAGGTACACGGCATCCTTCGGAAAACCGCCGCCACGGTACACACGCGTGGTGATGTTGAACGCGGTGCGCGCAGCGAAACCATGTTCCTTCTCCAACTTCGAGAAGCATTCCACATAACCCGCACCCTGGATCAACGCGTGTACTGCGAGCACGCGGCCCGCGAGTAATTTCAAACGTGAAGGATTAAGTCCGCCGGTGAGGAATTCGGCCATCACCGCGAGCCCTTCCTGCAATTCCTCGTAACCGGCCATGCCCACATACAGCTGGTGGAACGGCTGCCGCTGACCGTTCGCATAGGTAAGGATGTGCGTGCCGACCTCATGATGCAGCAACGCATGGGCATGGGCTTCATCCACCGTGGATCGTTCGCCCAGCAGCACCGTGTTCTTCGACACCATTACGCCGGGGATCTCGTTGCTCATCCGCACATGCAACGGGGTATCGGGAAACTTCGGTGCATAGAACGCCAGTTCCTGCTTCACCAGTTCAAAGAAATCCTGGATGTTCATCTTCGCTCCGGGAGCCTGATCGAGCCGGTCCACCTGGGCGATGATGTTGAGGGCTTGTGCGCGGATCGCATCATCCACACCACCATACAACCGCAATCCTGAATATAGGAACTTCCTCCGGCCGCGTTCGCTCAGCAACGTGGCCTGCGTGTCGAGCTCGTCCCGCTTGCTGCGGAAGATGGCCTGAAGAGTGGTGTCCTCCATCTCATCGATCCGAAGTTCGTAGAGTTCGCGCTTGATCCTTTCGGGATCCACGGAGATCAGCCGGTAATGCAGATCGGGTCTCTTCTCATAACGATCCTGGCGGAATTGGGCCCAGGCTTCCTCGGTGTTCACGGGTGAAACGTTCAGCAACAGATCGAAGGAGCTGCTGATCCGCGCCAGTGCCTTGTCCACATTGATCGCAAGGCGTGAAAATCGTGTGCGGCCGAACATGAGGTGATGTTCGTAACGCTGTGGTGCCTGCAACCGCGCAAAGGCATGCACCGTGCGTTTGATCACATCGGTGAAGCGATCGCGGAGCCGGCGCAGGGCGATCCCGCTCAATTCACCGCTCGATCCGCGATAGATCTGCGGCACTTCGATCCCGATCAACAGGATGCCTTTTTTCCGCAGTTCCTCGATATCGAAAAGGGGTGCGGCATGAGGCGGATGACGATCGTTGCTGTCGATCATTTCCAGCTTCGCACGTCGCCATCGCGAAACGATGCCGCTCAGGCCTTTCTCCAGTTCCTCTGCGGTCTCCGGCGCATTGTTCAACGGACCGATCACCTTGAAGGTGTCGTTGTTCACCTGCGGATCGGCGGCCCAAAGCTCCAGGAGAAGAAAGGCCGGCGTTACCTCCTTCACCGATGCCTGCACAGCCTCG
The DNA here is from genome assembly GCA_023430945.1 of Bacteroidota bacterium. Taxonomy (GTDB): domain Bacteria; phylum Bacteroidota; class Bacteroidia; order Flavobacteriales_F; family PHOS-HE28; genus PHOS-HE28. Next base: position 217 of record JAEYYE010000272.1, on the reverse strand, counting down.
ATCAGCGTGCGCACTTCACCGGCAAGCGCGGGATCGGACGGCACACGCAGATAGGCGGTCTGTGCACGCACGATCTGGTCCACACCCGTTTCGAATTCGCCGTTCCGGGACCGGTGGATGCACAGGAATGGCAAAGGCCGGTCGATCATCATGCGGCCGTTGAACGGCAGCGCGCGCACCACACGGCCGCCCTTGGTGAGGCGCCGTTCGATGTGCT
>JAEYYE010000213.1 GCA_023430945.1 Bacteroidota bacterium | reverse complement strand
GATGACAGTGCTGAACGCCATAAGGAACAAGATCATCCATCGGGTGTGCGCGGTGATCCAGCGGGGCACTCCTTACATCGGAAGAAAATACCGGCCGGCACTTGCACAGGTCATAGAATAAGTCCTCGGCCGTCAAAAGCACGGCCTCCGGGCTTTCCACTGCGATCGCTCACGCAGCATGTGGCCAGCTCAACAATACAGTGGAACCATTTCTCGATCCCGGAGCCTCATCGATAAACATCCCGGCGATTACCAAGTCTTTCAACCCTGACCAAACGGATGGTATCATTCAAAAAATAAACGACCCGGTAGTGCCCGATCCGGAGCCGCCAAAGATCCTTGAACCTGTCAGCTTCTTCACACCAGCCGGGCGGGGATCTTCCTTCAATCTGCCTACGATGTCCAGGATCTTTATCGAGATCGAAGGATCCAGCTTACGAAGTTCTCGAACTGCGCTCTTGGCCCATTCGATCCTGTAGCTCACTTTCTCCTGGCGCCTTTGATCTTTCGAACTATGGCATCATGATCTTCAGAATGTTCGTTCCGTCGCGATTCAGCGATCAGGCCATCAAGATAAACCTCCACTGCTTCCGGTTCTTTCAGCAACATTTCCAGGTCGATCTGCACATACTTCTTCTTTGCAGTTTCGTCCGTTAAAAGACTGATGCCTTTTCTCTTCAGTGCCATGTCAGGTAAAGATAGTGAGGTTCAATAAGTGCATTGAACATTGTGCGCCAGGGACCGATCTGCGTAAGTGGCGGAGGCGGAAAGCCCGGAGCGCAGCGAGGACTTGCAGCCGCAGACACGACCTGACAGGATCCCGCCCACACTTCCCTTCGGCGAGCTCAGGGCAAGCTGGGCTCAGTGTGACATAACCTCCAACCTCCAGCCTCCAGCCTTCAACCAACTTTCACAACATCTCCACCAATGTTTCCAGCTTGATGCCTCGTGATCCCTTGATCAGGATGAGACGATCCTTCACTGCTTCATTTCGTAGGCGCGAAAGTGCTTCCTTCACATCACGATCGGACTTTTCCGAACCGATGATCGCGTTGAAGATCGGGCCGATGAAATAGGCTTCGATCGAAAGTGATCTTGCCAGCTCCACCACCGATCGGTGTTCGTTCTCCGCAGCATCACCCAGTTCGAGCATGTCGCCAAGGATCGCGAGCTTTTTCCGATCGGTACTCATTGCGGCGAAATTCTCCAGCGCCACCTTCATGCTGCTGGGGTTGGCATTGTAGGCGTCCATGATCAACTGGTTCCTTCCGGTATCGGTGAATTGCGATCGATTATTGCCGGGCGAATAGGAGGCGATCGCATTTTCGATCGCGGCTTCGGGCACCTTGAAATGGCTGCCGATGCACACGGCCGCGAGCGCGTTCATCAGGTTGTAATTCCCGATCAGTTGCGTGATGATCCTGTTCGATCGCTTCGCATCGTGCTCCCACGAGAAGGAAAGGAATGCGCCAGCGGTTTCCGTGGTCCCACGCCATTCCGCACGATCACCAGTTCCGTACGTTATCCGCTTGATCCCTTCGCTTTTCTCCATTAAAAGCGGATCGTCGCTGTTCACGAACAGTGTTCCGTTACGATCGCGGATGTCGTTGTACAACTCGGTCTTGGTGCGGATCACGCCATCGATCCCACCAAAACCTTCGAGATGCGCCTTGCCAATGTTGGTGATCAAGCCGTAGGTGGGTTCGGCGATCTCTGCGAGTTCCTTGATGTCGCCGGGTTTGTTAGCACCCATTTCGATGATCGCGATCTGGTGATCTTTGTTCAAGCGAAGCAGGGTGAGCGGCACGCCGATATGGTTGTTGAGATTTCCGCTCGTCGCCAGTGTTTCCCGATCGGAACTGAGCACCACGTAGATCAGTTCCTTCGTGGTGGTCTTACCGTTCGATCCGGTGATCCCGATCACCGGAATGTTGAATTGCCGCCGGTGATGGCGCGCCAGTTCCTGCAAGGCGGTGAGCACATTTTCAACCAACAGGAACCGATCTCCCTTCACTACGGAAGGATCATCGACCACAGCGAATGAACTGCCTTTTTCCAGCGCTTCCGCAGCGAAGGAATTCGCATTGAAGTTCGGGCCTTTCAACGCGAAGAACATGCTGCCGTGCGTGATGTTCCGCGTATCGGTACACGCGCCTGTGCACTGGAGGAAATGGTGATGAAGCTCTTCGATCGTGATCATGAAAAAAGCAGCCCCCGCTGGTGGGCGGGGGCCGAAGTTAGTTTCAGAACGAAGGTGGTCTAGCGCTCGATCTTGTCGCGTTTCTTGTCGTCGTTCATACCACGTGGGCTGCCCACACGCGTCATGGCGCAACGGAAACCGATCGTGGCGGTGCTCTGGCGCTCATCGAGATGGCGGCGCGTGCCCGGGTTCGCCCAGTAGATCCGATCGGCCCACGATGCACCCTTGTACACGCGGCTGCGATCGTTCACCAGCGAGGTCTTGCCCCAGTCGTACATCGGGTTCCCTTCGAAATCGGGCTGATCGTAGTATATGCTGCTTTCCAGATCGCCATCACGGAAATCGATGTTGTCGCTGTTGCGGTAGTTGCGGCGATCGATGTTCTCTTCAACCGTAACGTTCCTCCAGCGGATCTCGCCGGGCTGGTCCATCTGGTAATCCGAGATCCCGCTGAGCAATTTCGGCTGGATATCCGAGGCGATCGCAGAGCTCTTGATCCGTTCCACCATGTTCTGGATCTCCTGCATGGCCGCATCGTGCTTGCGCTGATCACGGTGTGCGATCGATTGATCGCTGATGGTGATCAGCTCATCGATCAAGGCCGCTTCCTCTTCCGTGGCGCGTGATTGCATCGCGGTCTGGAATTCGGTGAGGAAATATTTGATGCCATCGATGTCGTAGATCACCAGATCGTGCTTGTCCTGGATCTGGCCATCGCTGTTCAGCACTTTCGTCTTGAAGACATTCCCACGGAACGGACGGAAATCATCGTTATCCTCGGGGCTCAGCGGGCGGTAGACGTCCATCACCCATTCGCTCACGTTGCCGGCCATGTTGTACAGGCCGTAATCGTTCGGCCAGTAACTGAACACCGGTGAGGTTACATCGGCATTATCGTTCAGGCTTCCGGCCACGCCCATGTAATCGCCACGGCCGCGCATGAAATTGCCTCGGAAATCACCGTAGAATGCGCCGCCTTTCTTGCGGTTGTCGTAACGTACCCAGTGACCATTCCAAGGATAGATCCGGCGTTCGATCACGCGTTCATCCACTGTATTCCCAACGAGACCATAAGCGGCATATTCCCATTCCGCTTCGGTCGGGAGCCGGTAGCGGGGGAGAAGGATGCCATCTTCCATGCGAACGTTACGCGTATCGCGGTTAGGGTTGAAATCGGTCACACCATCCACCTTCTTTCCGCTTTCATACTGGCCGGCTAGGTAAGCATCGGTGGTGAAATGATCTTCGTTGATCTGGTTGGGATAATGTTCGAAAAGACCTTCACGGATCAGGATCAATTCGTTCACCCGATCGGTACGCCAGGCACAAAAATCATTGGCCTGCAACCAGTTCACACCAACCACGGGATAATCGCGGTAGGCGGGATGACGCAGGTAATGTTCAACGTATGGTTCGTTGTATGCCAGTTTGCTGCGCCATACGAGTGTATCGGGAAGTGCTTTCTTGTAGATCTCAGGGAAATCCGCCGCAAATACGCGATCGAGCCAGTAGAGGTACTCCGTCCAATAGAGGTTGGTCACTTCCACTTCATCCATATAGAATGAAGAAACTGTGACCGTGCGTGGAATGTTGTCCCACTCGTGGCGCAGATCATCGGTAACGCGGCCCATGGTGAACTGGCCGCCTTCGATCAGCACCAGGCCGGGGCCGGTCTCCTGCTCTTCGAATGCCGTTTTCTCAAAACCGCCGTTCTTGGAATCGTTGTAATTCCAACCCGTGGCTCCGCTCTTCTCGAACTGGCAGCTGCTGAACAGCGCAGCGGCCGCAGTGAGTATCCCTATTTTCCTTACAAGGCTCATGGTCTTGCTGGTTGGTACGTACGCTTCGATCAGAAGGTTGGGCAGGCCACCACCCGGAACCTTCTCTTCTTCACCTTGCAGTTGAAGGTCAACTGCATGCTTATCTCATGTGAACCGGCCGTGGCGGTGGTAAGCCGTGAGGTGGTCACATCGTAGCTATAACCGAACTTGAATTTTTCCGTGTGGAAACCGATCAATGCGATGAACGCATCGCGTGTGCGATACCATACTCCCGCAGTGATCGGTCCGTGGTCCACGTAAAGCCCCAGGTTCAGTTGACGGAACGCAGCTTGTTGCTGGTATAGTACGTTGGGTGATATCCTTGTTCGCGCCGCACCATATTTTCCCTGCATGCCGACGGGGATGGCGGCGCCGGCGTGCCCCGTAAGTTTCATCGGAAGCTTGCTCGTGCCCACGATCAACGACTCGTTCGGCTCGGTGAGGTGATGTGCGGCGAAGCCTACGAAGAAGATATCGCTGTAACCAAGCACACCTGCGCTGAAATCGGCATTGCCGACAGTGCCGCCGCGCGGAACATCGTTCGTATTATAAATGAAGCCGCGGCGCGGATCGATCTGATCGCCGAAGGTGAGCTTGCTCCAATCAAGTGATTTCTGGAAATAAGTGGCCTGGAAACCAACTTTCACGGAGAATTTCCGGGAGATCGCCTGCTGGTAGGAATAGATCCCGCTCACATTGGTGGTGTTCAGCGTACCGCGACCAGCCTGATCGTGCGTTACGATGAAGCCCAGTCCGCCCATCAATCCTTCCACGTGCTGGTCGTAGCTGGCGCTGGTGGTAACGAACGTGCCGGAAAGCGCAGGCCACTGGTTGCGGTAGTTCATCACCACGCGAGGGCAGCGTGCCGTGCCGGCGAAGGCCGGGTTGAGGTATAGCGGGTTGGCGTAGAATTGCGTGAATTGCGGGTCCTGGGCTTGCGCGCTCAATACGCAAACCAGCGCCGCAAAGCCTACGGCCACACGCCTAATGGTGGATCCTATCATGCTGTTGATCGATCATAACTCCAGGAGCCGGCGCCAAGTATACGGATCAGTTCGCTTAACAGTTGCCAAATCCTTCAGCAATATTTCGAAAACCCCTCCGTTGGTCGTGTGTTCCACAACGCAAGGGTCGAAGGTAGTATTTTCGGCCGATCTGTTAATAACATGTTGAACTGATCTCATGAGAGCCGTCCTTTTATTCTGTTCCGCACTATTCATGCTTGCTTCTTCGACTGCGACCGCACAGCAGGGAACGGAGCGTATCATCCATTGGTATGACGGCGATAAAGGTGAGAACGATGCCTCCGACCGGATCGGCGGGGACGCGCCTGAACATACACGTACTTATCAACGATCGGAGGTTCCCCCGGTCTCTCCCCGATCGGAGCAGGTGGCGCCGGATCGGAGAAAAGCAGGGGTGGATCCGGTAACCAAGAGCAGCGTTCCATCGATCGGCGATCCGCTCCCCGCGAAGCCCGAACCGCCTGTCACAAAGCTGCCTGCGGAACCGTTCGAAGGGGCTTTCATCGATGGTTCGCGTAACGGGATACCATTCTACAAGGAGATCATTCCGTTGCAACAGGGCACCATGGCCTTCTCGGCCTTCATACTCGATGCTGAATATGTGCGCTGCACGCCGGAGGAGATCGGTAAATGGGGTTCAGATGAACGGATCGGGCAGGAACCTGAAGTGTTCACCCATGTGGGCATGTACCGCAAACAGCCCCAGGGCATGATCAGTATCTATCCTTTCCGTAGGAACAGTACCAATGGGCAATTGGAGAAATTGGTGAAATTCAGGCTGGAGCTCGCACAAACGAAAGGTTCCGGTGCTGGAATGCCAAAATCATATCCCGCCCAATCAAAACTGGCCTCGGGCGATTGGTTTCGTTTCACGGTTACGAAGGATGGCCTCCACCGCATAACGCATTCGTTCCTTCAAGAACTTGGTGTGGATATGCAGGGCCTTCAGTCGGACCAGATCAATATCTATGGAAATCATTTCGGGCAGCTTCCCTACCAGAACAATATCGATCGGCCCACCGATCTGGTGTTGAACGCGATCCAGGTGAATGATGGAGGCGATGGCAATTTCGGGCCGGGGGATGAGATCTTGTTCTTCGCGAGCAACGCACATCGCTGGGATCTGGTTGATGGCCGTTTCGTTCACACCAAGCACGCCTACAGCGATTCCGCGAGCTACTTCATCGGCATCGGCATCGATCCGCCGAAGCGTGTTTCCGCAGCATCGCTCACAACGGCCGATCCAACCCGGACAGTGACGCGCTTCAACGATCGGCAGTTCATCGAGAAGGATGTGATCAACCTGATGAAATCCGGACGCACATGGTTCGGCGACATCTTCGATCTGGTGACCACATACAATTACAATTTCGAAGTGCCCTACCTGGTGCCCGATGAGGAATTGACGCTGGAATTCACCGGCACTTCGCGCACCTTGGGGATCAGCAACAGTAGTACATTCAATGTTTCCAGCGGAGGTTCCTTCAATACCTCCTTCAGCATCACCGGTGTTTCGGGCAGTTACACGAATGCCCAATCAAAACCGTTCGACCAGAGCTTCAATTTCAATGCTGCGGGCAACAATCTTCCGGTAACGGTAACTTTCGTCAAGCACGATCCGATCACCTCGGTGGGTTGGATGGATTACCTGCGGTTGAACTGCCGGCGCGATCTGCGCATGTTCGGCGATCAGTTGATCTTCCGGGACCTGGAAAGTGTGGGTGCGGGAGAGGTCTCGGAATTCTCGATCGATCTTGCGCAGAACGTGGACCAGATCTGGGAGATCACCGATCCCACGGACGTGCGCCGGGTTGAATTCACCGCAGAAGGTGGCCAGAAGAAATTCCGTGTGAGCACCGACAGCCTCCGGCAATTCATCGCATTCCGCAACGCTGGTTATCTCACCCCGGTGAAAGTGGGTCGCGTACCGAACCAGAACCTGCATTCAACGCCGCTGGGGATGGATCTTGTGATGGTGGTTCCGGTGGAATTCACGTCCGCAGCGCAGCGCCTTGCCGAACGCCGCATGAGCGAAGGCCTTTCGGTGATCATGGTAACACCGCAACAGATCTACAATGAATTCAGCAGTGGTTCGCGTGATGCAACGGCGATCAAGCGGTACATGCGCATGTTGTATGAGAAGGCCGGCGAAGATCCCGAACTGCTTCCCGATCACCTGTTGCTCTTCGGTGATGGATCTTATAACAACTGGAATTGGAGCCCTGGCAACCAGGGATACATTCCATCCTACCAGACCAAGGAATCGATCGTGCCACGAGATTGTTATACCTCCGATGATTACTTCGGTCTGCTGGATGACAATGAGGGCGAATGGACCGGTGATCTGGTCGATATCGGCATCGGCCGTCTTCCCGTGAATTCCCTCACGATGGCCAATGAAGTGGTCTCAAAGATCCTCAACCACGATCGGTTGCAGATGCTCACGGCCACCGGCGATGTTTGTTCCACCACTGGCGATGGTGGCCTGGTTGATTGGCGCACACAGGTACTCTTCACCTCGGATGATCAGCAGGGCGATGGTCTTGAGAACATCATCCACATGAACCAGAGCGATATCCTGGCGAGACGCGTGGAGCAGGAGCATCCTCATTTGAACGTGAACAAGATCTACCTGGACGCGTACCAGCAGATAAGCACACCCGGCGGGCAGCGCTATCCGCAGGCCGCCACGGAATTGAGCGAGCGCGTACAAAAAGGTTCGTTGCTGGTGAATTACATCGGGCATGGTGGCGAGGTGGGTTGGGCGCATGAGCGGTTGTTGGACAACAACACGATCCTTGGGTGGACCAACAGCGACCGCCTTCCGATCTTCATGACGGCCACGTGCGAGTTCTCACGTTGGGATGATCCCGCCCGTACCTCAGCGGGAGAATATGTGTTGATCAATCCGAGTGGCGGGGCGGTCGCATTGATGTCCACCACCCGTCTGGCGTATTCCGGCGAGAACTTCGCGCTCGGCCAGAAATTCTTCGATCATGTGTTCGATCAGGATCCGATCAGTGGGCTTCCGCTCACCCTGGGGGATATCTACCGGGAAACGAAGCGTGACATCGCAACCGCTTCACCGGATGTTTCGAACCACCGGAATTTCTCCCTGTTGGGTGATCCGAGCCAGCGGCTCGCGATGCCAAGGCAGACCGTGAAGATCACGGCGATCACCGATACGCTCGGTTCACCGATCGATACGCTGAAGGCGCTTTCGACGGTACGGATCACCGGCTTCATCGATGATGGCAACGGCCAGCCGATGGCGGATTTCAACGGCCAGGTGATCCCAATGGTCTACGATAAGGAACAGACCGTTGTGACACTGCAGAACGATAATGCCCCGAGCCCGTTCGTCTTCAAGATCCGCAAGAACATCATCTACCGCGGAAAGGCATCGGTAACCAACGGCCAGTTCAGCTTCACGTTCGTGGTGCCGAAGGATATCAATTACCAGTTCGGTGCTGGTCGCGTGGCCTGTTACGCTGAAAGCTGGACCACCAATGCGGCCGGGTTCAACAATGATGTGATCGTGGGTGGAGCGGCAACGGATGTGGCGATGGATGAGATCGGTCCGAAGATCGAACTCTTCCTGAACGACGAGAATTTCGTGCGCGGCGGCATTACCGATGAAAGTCCGCTGCTGGTGGCGAAGATCTTCGATGACAATGGCGTGAACACAGTGGGTACGAGCATCGGGCACGATCTGCTCGCCACACTGGATGAGAATACCGAGCAACCGATCGTGCTGAACGACCTGTATGAAGCCGACCTGGATACATACAAGAGCGGAACAGTTCGGTATCGTCTCAGCGGCCTGGCCGAAGGCGAGCACAAGCTTCACTTGAAAGCCTGGGACGTTTTCAATAACAGTGCGGAATCCACCACCGAATTCGTCGTGGCACCTTCCGCGGAACTGGCGCTCGCGCATGTGCTCAACTACCCCAATCCGTTCACCACGTTCACACAGTTCTTCTTCGAGCACAACCGCCCGTGCACTACGCTGGATGTGCAGGTGCAGGTGTTCACCGTGAGCGGCCGGTTGGTGAAAACGATCGGAAGCCAGCTCGCCTGCAATGGTTATCGCAGCGATCCGCTGCCGTGGGATGGCCGCGATGATCATGGCGACAAGCTCGGCAGGGGCGTTTACGTGTATCGGCTGAACGTTTCAACTCCGGAAGGGGAGAAGGCGGAAAAATTCGAAAAGCTGGTGATCCTGAGGTGATCCACACAATAAAGGAAGCACAGGGGCGTATATTTGCCGTCCTTTTTGCGGGGCGCAGTTCCGATACGTTACAATATGAAAGTAAGATCCATTCGACCGCTGGTATTGCTGATGTTCTTTTCACCAGTGATCATTCGCGCCCAGGTCAATACTGGTTGCATCAATCAACTCACCGGCCAGGATTGTCGTGACGGTCAGTTGAATACGATCACCACGGCTGTTCCCTTCCTTCTGATCTCGCCTGATTCGCGTGCCGGTGGTATGGGCGATGCCGGCGTTGCGATCTCACCTGATGCCAATTCGATCCATTGGAATCCTTCCAAGCTCGCGTTCGCCGAGAACGATGGTGAATTCTCCATGAGCTACAGCCCATGGTTGCGCAACCTGGTGCCCGATATGAGCCTCGCGTATCTGGCCGGTTACAAAAAACTCGGCAACGATCGCAGCGCGATCGGTGGATCACTTCGTTATTTCAACCTCGGAAGCATTGTTTTCACCGACATCAACGGTGCAACGATCCGCGATTTCAAGCCGGCTGAATTCGCGGTGGATCTTGCATTCGCGCAGCAATTCGGCGAGAATTTCTCCGGCGGTGTGGCGATCCGTTATGTGAACAGCAACCTCACCGGTGGCATCAGCGTGCAGGGTGCGAATTCCAAGGCCGGCCAATCCGTGGCGGCAGATGTTTCGTTCTACTATTTCAAACCCGAGATGCAACTCGGTGACAATGATGCGACATTCGCTTTCGGGTTGAACGTTTCCAACGTGGGTGCGAAGATGTCGTACACCGAGACCACCGCGCAGGACTTCATTCCGATCAATCTGCGTCTCGGCCCTTCGTTCAAGGTGGATCTGGATGATTACAACAGCATCACTTTCAATGCTGATGTGAACAAATTGCTCGTGCCTACACCGCCCGTGTATTATCCTGACAACCGCATCGATCCAACGACCGATCAGCGCGCGGTGATCAGTGGGCGGAATCCGGATGTGGGTGTTGCTGAAGGCATCTTTGGAAGTTTCTCCGATGCGCCGGGCGTTGTGATCATGAACGATGACAGCACCTATTCAGTGCTCAATGGAAGCAAATTCCGCGAGGAGATGCAGGAGATCAACCTTGCCGGTGGCCTGGAATACTGGTATGCCGATCAGTTCGCGTTCCGCACCGGATATTTCTGGGAGCATTACAACAAGGGGAACCGCAAGTACTTCACACTTGGCGCCGGTGTGCGTTATAGCATGTTCTCGCTCGATCTGAGCTACCTGATCGCGAACGCCCAGCGCAGCCCGCTCGCGAATACGCTCCGCTTCACGCTCGGTTTCCGTTTCGGTGCCCCGGGATCGAAGAAGCCTGCCGTGGAAGGATGATGCGCGTTGGCTTCGGCTACGACGTACACCGGCTCGCAGAGGGCCGTGAATTCTGGCTCGGCGGCGTACTTATCCCGCATTCCGTTGGTGCGATCGGCCATTCCGATGCCGATGTGCTTCTTCACGCGATCAGCGATGCGCTGCTCGGCTCGGTTGCGCTCGGCGATATCGGCAAACATTTCCCGGATACCGATCCACAATGGAAAGGCGCCGACAGCAAGGACCTGCTCCGATCGGTGGTGGATCTGCTCGATCGGGAGGGCTGGGTAGTTGGCAACGTGGATTCCACCCTTGTTCTCGAGCGGCCGAAGATCATGTCTTATGTGGAACAGATGCGATCGGTGATCGCTTCACTGCTGTGCATCGAAATGAATGCGGTGAGCATCAAGGCCACCACCAATGAAGCGATGGGTTTCGTTGGAAGAAAGGAAGGTGTGGCGGCCTACGCGATCGCGATGGTGCTCCGCAAAGGTTGACCGGGAACCGATCGGCGTTCAATCATCACCGTTGTCCTTCGGCAGATCCATGAAATTGCCGTGGCTTTGTTCATCCTCGAAGAAATAGACCCGCATCTGGGCCGTATCCTTCAACAGATCGATCCGCCCGATCTCCACGCGCGAAACGGTAACCCCCAGCCGATCCTTCAGATCGGCGAAGAGCAGTTCCTTGTTCTCGGGTTTTATAAGGTCGATCCGTTCGTAGATCAGGAATTTCACCGCCTCGTGGCGCGTGAGCCAGAGACGCTCCAGCGAGAAGGTCATGATCAGGATCATGCCATCGGTGAAGAGCAGTTCCGCGATGCTCACCTTCTTGCTCGCCAGTGAATTGATCACGGCGATCGTGATCACCGCGAACAGGTACGTCATGTCCTTGATGCTGATCTGCTCCGTGCGGTAGCGCAGCACACCGAAAATGGCGAAGAGTCCGAATGCGAAACCGATCGAAAGCTTCACGCTGTTGAGCAATACGCAGAGGAAGAAGATCAGGATGTTGAAAAGGAAGTAGGTGAACAGGTAATCCTTCTTCCGGTGCATCGGATAGTAGATCAACCTGATCAGCACGAAGAGCACCACCAGATCGATGCAGAATTTGAAAAGAAGCTCCCACATATCCGCGTGGAACAGCGGCATTCCGAAGATCTTCATGCTTTGCTTGGGAGGGATCTGTTCATGCTGCCTGGCGCAGTCGTTGCAATTTCAATAACACTTCCTTGAAGCCGTTGTGCTTCACCGGCCGGCCAACAGCCAGCATTCCGATGCAGTATTTGCTCATGCTGCACGGCCTCAGGCCCATGGTGCGCATGATCTGCACGAACGTCGATGTCCGATCCATCCGTTCCTGCTTCAATTCGGCCACCACCACATTCTCCAGCAACTTCCGATCGGAGGGATCACTGAAGGTGAGTGAGATGTCCAGGGTGAGCCGCTCGGGCCGGTGCTTGTTCACGAACGTGTACCGGGTGAAATGGTTCCAGATGGTCGCGACCATTTGCCCGGAACCTCCGCCCGATCGGGAGATGAACGCGGCTTGATCGGGTGAGAGCATTTGCGGGATCGAATCCACGCGCATCCGCTTCTTGTCCGTGCGCCCGCGGCCGTTCTTCCGCTTCACTTCCAGGTATACCTGATCACTGCCGAGGTATTCGCGGAAGCGCACCTTGCTGCGGAACACGCGCCGGTTGTGGTGATCGTTGAAATGCTTCAGATCGGCGGTGTCGAAGTAGAGCGATCGGTAATTGGTGCCGCGCACGCCATTCACTTCCAGCAACCGGTAATCATCCAGCATGCGGCGGAACACCTCCGGCAACTGATGCATGCCAAGCACGTACTTCGTGTCCACACGATCCTGCAGCTTCACCCCGTCCATCTCGCCAAGCGAAATGGGCTGGAACTGCGCTATGAGTCGATCGATCTCGGACACGGCCCGGAATTGGTGCGCCAAATCTAGGGAAATGCAGGGGGTTTAACGTAAAGTGAAGGTTCCCGTTACGTGGGAGCTACTCCGAGGTATGATAGGTAGGGTTGGATCGTGCAGCCAGATCGGGATCTCTGTAGACCTTCAAGAGTTACATGGAAGCAGCGCTGATCGTTATGGGCGATCTAAGCATCATTCCAGGACAACACGCTCGTGGCGGATCCCTTCGGGATCGGTGATCTTGATCACGAAAGTTCCTTTGCCAAAGCGAGACAGATCTATTTCCTCGACCATAGTTCCTGTTGGCAGCGGACGTTGGTAGAATAACCTGCCTGTGGTATCATAGATGGAAAAGTAGCTTTCCGCCATTAGAGGAATATCTGACTCTAGAGTAAAACGCCCTGTCGTTGGATTTGGGTAAATTTTTATCTGGTTCGAACGACCTCGGGGCGGGATATGCGTGATCAGACATTCATCGTATATTGAGATCGGATCATAGATCGTGTCGCTTACAGTCGCTGGATGGGCAGTCGCACCATCTATCGAATTTAGGACGAAATTGCTATCTGCTGGGAAGAGATCCAATATCTGGACTGGGTGGTACCGCTGTGAGCAAGAGAAATTTCCATTTGGATCGGTCTTAAAGAGGTAAGGTGCACCAAGCTGCATTTCTGGAAGCTGTCCCCAGATCCCACCGTCGATCATATAACTGCCATCGGAGTGGGGCAGGAGATCTTGGGTGTAGTAGTCGTATCCCTCAGCGCCCATTGAACTACTCCAGAGCGTATCTCCATTCAGATCGGTTTTCATTAAGTAGGGCCGGAAGAAGAAGTTGTTCTGCGGATAGCCTAACGTTGCTAATATCGCGTAGTTGCCATCTAGGGTCCTAACAATACGTGAAGCAACCTGTGAATACCAAAGATTTGGCGCACTATCATAGCCCCTGCACCATTGAACTTCTCCTTCGCTATTCAGTTTCAACATGAAGAGCAGGGGGTGATAATCGGTTGGGTATGCTATAAATGGGTTTTGGGAGGCTATGCTATCGGTAAACCCAGTAATAATCATGGATCCATCTGGTTCGATGAGCGCATCATGCACCATCCCTCTAGGCCGTATATAGGATTTGCACCATAGGAAATTGCCATTGGCATCAAGTCGTGCAACCGTAGCACCGGCCGCGGCCATATTGATCCCCGCTAGTAGATCACCGTTAGGTAGTTCCTTCAAAAATTGGATGCTACCATCACCACTAAATTGTTTGGCCCAGACAGGATCCATGGCCGAATCAACTTTTAGAGCGAAGAATGCCGGGGCAAGTCCCCAAGTGATCACATCGCGTGTGTTCGAGATGACTAGGTCCATTGGATATCCCCAACAAACAGATCCGCCCAGCTGATAATAGGCAAGCTCCAGCACATTTCCCAAAGAGTCCATTTTACCTATTGAAGGATATGTGAAAGGAACTATGGACGAGCCAGAATGTGAGCAGGAGTCTTTCCGGTATCCAGAGACAAAAAATAGCTCATTATCGGAATATTGACGAACCGCGACTATACCTATGAGTGAATCAATGCTATAACTATGGGTATGAATGACCTGACCGGCCGGATCTAATATGGAGATCCCATTTTGTCGCGTTATTCAGGTCAGTAGGTTGCCGCTGGAAAGCTCAATTAATTGACCGCCACCTGAACCGATATATAAATTTTGGAAGACCGACTGAGAAAAAGCGTTCATATAGAGAACTGCAAGTGGTGAGAGTAGTAAAATTTTCATTGCTCAATGGATAATTAGTTTTTTTGTTCTCATTTTCTCCCTGTCGAATATCGTAATGTTGTAGACCCCTGTAGCCAAATGACTAATGGGAATTCGCTGTAATGGACCTGTGATGTTAAGGGGAGGTTGTACCTGTCTGCCCAAAAGATCATATATGAGCATACTCCTCTGGATGTCATCAGTTAGTGTGATTGACAGTTCACCATGGGCAGGATTTGGGTGGAGGCTATAATCCCACCCATTCTCTAGCAATGGTACATTTTCGACGGGTGGAAGTTGTAAACTCTTGACAAATGGCTCCGTGGTAATTATAAAGCCATAATCGGATCTCAATGTGTCAAGATAGTCTCCTGCAATACCCCCGAATTCATTAGTGAGATCAAGTGTGAGGGAACCTATATTATCGGAAGTTAACTGCATCGCCGCAGGATATGTTGTGCTATTCATGCGAGTGGGGAACCAAGTAACAAAATATTCTGTATTATTAGCGAACCCGCTAAGTGTAATTGATTGGCTTTGCCCGTTAGGGGGATCGCATCCAAGCAAATTTTGGACACTACTACTTAGGTAGAAATTGTTCATTGTCCACGCGTTACGATTATGTATCTAAACCTCCGCAGGGTCTCCTTCGGGGACCCTGCGCCTATTTGCAGATCCACATCTCCTCAAATGCGATCGAATCTACTTAATTAAAATTTCGATCGGTCTTAAAAGTCAACGATTCTCGGAAATTAAAGCTTCACCCCAACCCTGGCCTACTTTCGCGCCCAATGAGCGCTGGCAGCACACCGATCAGGATCGGCCTTGAGTTCTCGCGGCATTCCAGCGCCGATCGGTTGCAGCCTTCCGATCGTGAGGTGTTGAAAGAAGCGATGGCCGCCGCCGATCGGGCCTACGCTCCGTATTCGGGTTTTCATGTTGGCGCCGCGCTCCGATCGAAGGATGGATCGGTCCGGTCGGGCAACAACCAGGAGAACGCCGCCTTCCCGGCCGGCATTTGCGCCGAACGGAACTGCTTGCACACAGCACTCGCACAGGATCCAAAGGCGATCGTTGAAGTGATGGCGATCGCTGCAAAGAAGCTTGGCGAGGATCAGCCCGTTTCACCGTGCGGGGTGTGCAGGCAGGTGCTGCTCGAGCAGCAGACCCGGCAGGGTTCGCCGATCCGTTTGTTGATCCGGGGTAGCGATGGATCGGTGATCGAAGTGCCTGATGTTTCCGCATTGCTGCCGCTCGCTTTCACGCCAGAGCATCTCTGATCGGGCGGGCCTACCAAAGGCCGGGGTTATATTTGCCTTCAAGTTCGCCGAAGATCATCATGGCCACAAAGACCGCCTCGGGCAAGCAGGAGAAGACCAACGGGCAAAGCGTGCCGAAGGAGAAGTTCAGCAAGGAAACGTACATGCGCTGGTTCAAGGAGATGATGCTGATGCGTCGTTTCGAGGAGAAGACCGGCCAGCTCTACACCATGCAGAAGTTCGGCGGTTTCTGCCATCTCTACATCGGCCAGGAAGCGATCCTTGCGGGCATGATCACAGCGGTGCGCACAAGCGATCGGTTCATCACCGGCTACCGCGATCACGCACATCCACTGGTGTTGGGCGCATCATCGAAGAACGTGATGGCCGAGCTTTTCGGCCGGATCACCGGCACGAGCAAGGGCAAGGGCGGAAGCATGCACTACTTCGATCGGCAGCGGAACCTGTTCGGCGGCCACGGCATCGTGGGCGGGCAGATCGGCCTTGGTGCGGGGATCGCATTCGCTGACAAGTATCGCGGTGAAGATCATGTGACCCTTTGCTTCATGGGCGATGGCGCTGTCCGCCAGGGGATCCTGCACGAAACGTTCAACATGGCGATGACCTGGAAACTTCCGGTGGTCTTCATCATCGAGAACAACAACTACGCGATGGGCACCAGCGTGGAGCGCACCAGCAACGTTCATGATCTTTCCACGCTCGGCGAGAGCTACGATATGCCGGGCCTCGGCGTGAACGGAATGCGTTGCGAGGATGTGCACAACGCGATCGCAATGGCCGCTGAGCACGCGCGATCGGGGAACGGACCGTACCTGCTGGACATCAAGACCTACCGGTACAAGGGTCACAGCATGAGCGATCCGCAAAAATACCGCACCAAGGAGGAAGTGGAGAGCTACAAGAAGCAGGATCCGATCGAGAACGTTCGCGTCACGATCCTCGAAAAGAAATTCGCGACGGAAGAAGAATTGCAGGCGATCGATGATGCGGTGAAAAAGGAGGTGGAGGAAGCGGTGAAATTCGCCGAGGAAAGTCCGTACCCGACGGAGGATGAATTGTACAAGGACGTTTATTTCCAGACCGACTACCCTTACGTGAAGGACTAACATGGCCGAGATCATTAAAATGCCGAAGCTCAGCGACACCATGACGGAAGGTGTCGTGGCGAACTGGCACAAGAAAGTGGGCGATCAGGTGAAGAGCGGCGATGTGCTCGCCGAGATCGAGACCGACAAGGCCACCATGGATTTCGAAAGCTTCACCGACGGCGTTCTGTTGCACATCGGTGTGGAAAAGGGAAAAGCTGCCGAAGTTGACAGCATTCTGGCGATCATCGGGAAGGAAGGAGAGGATATCAGCGGATTGCTGAAGGAACAGCCTGCACCGAAAAAAGATCAGGCCGATCAGCCGAAGAATGAAGAACGCGCCGAGGCCGCAAAGCCGATGAAAGGCGAGGAGAAAGGCGAAGAGATCCTTGCGGAAGCGGGCGAGGAGGAAGCCGGATCGAAAGCGCCGGCGCCGAAAAGCAATGGTCATGCACCTTCAGCGAAGCCGGCCTTCGCTCCTGTGCGCCAGCAGCCGGTCCCGGCGGGAACTACGAATGGTCGCGTCAAGGCAAGTCCGCTCGCGCGCAGGTTGGCGGAGGAAAAGGGGATCGATATCCAGCGCGTTCCAGGATCGGGCGATGAAGGCCGCGTGACGAAAAAGGACATTGAGAACTTCACCGAAGGCGGTGCAGGTTTCGCCGTGCCGCAGATAGAGAAGTTCGAAGAAATTGCGGTAAGCCAGATGCGCAAAACGATCGCGCGCCGGTTGGCCGAAAGCAAATTCAGCGCACCGCATTTCTACCTCACGATCGAGATGGACATGACGCGCGCCATGCAGGTGCGTGAAGCGATCAACGCGCAGATCAAGCCGGAGAAGATCAGCTTCAACGATCTGGTGATCAAGGCCGCTGCACAAGCGCTGAAACAGCACCCGAAAGTGAACAGCAGCTGGCTCGGCGATCGGATCCGCTACAATCAGCACGTACACATCGGCGTGGCCGTTGCGGTGGAAGAAGGTTTGCTGGTGCCCGTAGTGCGTTTCGCAGATGGCAAACAGTTGCGCCAGATCAACGCGGAGGTGAAGGACTTCGCGGCAAAGGCAAAGACGAAGAAATTGCAGCCACAGGATTGGGAAGGCAACACGTTCACCATCTCCAACCTTGGCATGTACGGCATTGATGAATTCACGGCGATCATCAATCCACCCGATGCCTGCATCCTTGCGATCGGAAGCATCGTGGAAAAGCCCGTGGTGCGCAACGGACAGATCGTGATCGGCAACACCATGAAGGTGACGCT
>JAEYYE010000199.1 GCA_023430945.1 Bacteroidota bacterium | reverse complement strand
CCGCAGGGCTGGTATCAAGAATGCTGAGCCGCCGATGGCCGAATGCGGCCTTTCCCTTCACATATGTGCCAAGATCATCGGGGCCGCGATGCGCGATGCAGGCGGTCGCGGCTTGCAATCCATGATCCACCGCGAACCCGCGTTCTTCCAACAGATATGCCCCGGCGATCCCGCACATTCAGTTCGATCGTGATCCGCCGATCGGCGTTCTACAAATGGATCACTTCGCCATACGCTGCCGCAGCCGCTTCCATGATCGCTTCGCTCATCGTGGGGTGCGGATGCACGGTGCGGATGATCTCATGGCCGGTCGTCTCCAACTTGCGGATGCTCACGCATTCAGCGATCATTTCGGTCACGTTCAATCCGATCATGTGCGCGCCAAGCAGTTCGCCGTACTTCGCATCGAAGATCAGCTTCACAAAGCCATCGGTGTTGCCTGCGGCCTTGGCTTTTCCGCTGGCACTGTAAGGGAATTTGCCGACCTTGATCTCCAGGCCTTTTTCCTTCGCCTGCTTCTCGGTCATGCCCACGCTCGCCACTTCCGGTGAGCAATAGGTGCAACCAGGGATGTTTCCGTAATCGAGCGGCTCGGGGTTGTGGCCGGCGATCTTCTCCACGCAGATGATGCCTTCGGCGCTTGCCACGTGGGCCAGCGCCGGACCGGGCGTTACATCGCCGATCGCGTAATAACCGGGCATGTTGGTGGCGTAATATTCGTTCACCACGATCTTGCCTTTATCGGTAACGATGCCGGTCTCCTCCAGCCCGAAGCCTTCGATGTTAGGGGTGATGCCAACGGCGCTGAGAACAATGTCGCAATCGATCTTCTGTTCGCCTTTCGGCGTCTTCACCGTTACAACGCAGCCTTTGCCTTTGGTGTCCACGTTGGTCACTTCCGAGCCGGTCATCACTTCGATGCCCTGCTTCTTGAAGCTCTTTTCAAGCTGCTTGCTCACTTCCTCATCTTCCACCGGAACGATGTTGGGCATGAATTCGATCAGGGTGACCTTCGTACCGATCGCGGCATAGAAGTAGGCGAATTCACTTCCGATCGCACCGCTGCCCACCACCACCATGCTCTTGGGTTGCTCGGGCAGCACCATGGCCTCACGGTAACCGATGATCTTCTTGCCATCCTGCGGAAGGTTCGGCAATACGCGGCTCCGCGCGCCGGTGGCGATCAGGATGTTCTTCGCTTCGAGCGTCTGCTTCTTTCCCTTGTCGTCCGTGACCTCGAGCTTTTTGCCCGGAAGCACTTTCCCGGTGCCCATGATCACATCGATCTTGTTCTTCTTCATAAGGAAGCCGATGCCTTTGCTGTTGCTATCGGCAACATCGCGGCTCCGCTTCACCATTCCCTTCATATCAGCCTTCGGTTCGCCTACGCTGATGCCGTAATCCTTCGCATGCGAGATGTACTCGAAGACGTTCGCGCTCTTGAGCAGTGCTTTCGTTGGGATGCAGCCCCAGTTGAGGCAGATGCCGCCGAGTGCTTCACGTTCCACGATGGCGGTCTTGAGGCCGAGCTGGCTTGCGCGGATCGCTGCCACATAGCCGCCGGGACCGCTGCCGAGTACAATAAGGTCGTAGCTCATATTGGGATCTGAAAGGTTGCTTCGGTTGTATTCGAGGGCGCGAAGTTACAAGCTGCGAAAGACCGATCGGGCCGTAGCGGATACGAACGGAGGATCGGAAAAGAAAGATCCGGCCACCTGGGCCGGATCTTTCCATGCGACCTGCGCTCTTAATATTCGTTCTCCATTTCCATTCCTTCCATACCGCCCATCATGGCGCCACCGAGGCCGAACACGAAAATGGCGATCAGATAGATCACGATCGTGGCGAGGCCCACGAAGAAGGCGATCTTGGTCCACTTGGCGGCCTCGCGGCTTGCCTTTTCAGCTCCCATCACATCACCGTTGTCGTATCTGGAATTCACGCTGGCGGCGTTTATTATGCCCACGATCCCGAAGGGAAGGCAGCAGAAAATGGTGGCCAGGATCGATTCCACGAGCCAGTTCTTCGGTCGACCGGTAGAGGTAGGATTCATGTTCTAGATTTTTACAAGGCTAAGTGGTCGAACGCGAACTTGCAAGGATCGGCACCCTTCGATCCGAACGATCGGGCGTTGATCGCAGCAGGAGAGCGGCCACCATTATCTTCGCCGCCGATGGAAAATGAATTCGCACCGAAAGGGCTTCCGCCGGAAAAGTCGAACCTGCTGCCGGTGTTGCTGGTGCTCAGTTACATCAATACGGGATTCTTCATCTTCTTCTATGGCATCGCTTTGATCGCGATGTATTTCGTGGGGCAGATGCCGTTCGACGAATTCCAGGCCACGGTGAGCGAACAGATGGAAAGCTTTCCGCAGCGCGGCGAACTGGAAGGCATCGAGGAAGTGCTTTTCATTTTCCATGCGAGCGGCGTTCTGATCTTCTCCTTGCTGCTGCTTCGCACGATCGCGCGGTTGATCGGTGTTATCATGATGCATAAGCGGAAGGCCAACGGCTTCTACGTATACGCGGCCGCGCAATTGATCGGGCTTTTCCTGCCGTTCATTGTGATGCCATGGAAGATGTTCGGCGTCGTTGGGCCGATCATGACAGTGGTAATGGTCGCACTCTACGGCAGCCAGCGAAAATGGCTTGTGCGCTAACCGCGCCAGGCGATACCGCTGATCTCCACGTTCACATTACGCGGAAGCGTCTTCACCGCAACGGCTTCGCGCGCGGGCGGATCGGAAGTGAAATAACCACCGTAGATCTCATTCACTTTCGCGTAATGCGCCATGTCGCTCATGAAGATCGTCACCTTCACGAGGTGGTCGAAATGGAGTCCGGCCGCCTTCAGCAGCGAACCGACATTCTCCATCACCTGCCGCGTTTCCTCTTCGATCGAGCCGGTCCTCAATTCACCGGATCCCGGATCGAGCGCGATCTGCCCGCTTAGGAAGACGAAACCTCCCGCTTCGATCGCTGGTGTGTAAGGTGCGATCGGTTTCGCGGCGTTGGCTGGATGGATCGGAGTTTTCATTCTTTATCGGTAAGATCGCAAAGTTCGGTCTCCCGCGATCCATTCCCTCACCTTTAGATTTGGGGCCGAATGAGTGAAGAAAGGCCCTTGATCCTGGTAACGAACGACGATGGCATTTTCGCGCCGGGATTGAGAACGCTCGTTGAAGAGGTGATGCCGCTCGGGCGGATAATGGTGGTGGCGCCGGACAAGCCGCAAAGCGCGATGGGCCACGCGATCACGATCCACAGTTTTCTCCGACTCGCGCGTGTGCAGTTGATGGATGGGGTGGAAGCATGGAGCTGCAACGGAACACCGGTGGATTGCGTGAAGCTTGCGATCTACAAACTGCTCGGTGGCAGGAAACCCGATCTGCTCGTGAGCGGCGTGAACCACGGCGCGAACATCAGCATAAACGTGTTGTACAGCGGCACCATGAGCGCAGCGGTGGAAGGTGCGATGGAAGGGATCGACAGCATCGGTTTCTCGTTGATGGACCATTCGATCGAAGCCGATTTCGAGCATGTTCGCCCGGTGATCCGCAGCGTTACCCGAAATACATTGAAGCACAAGCTCGCTCCGGGATCATGCCTCAACGTGAACATTCCGAAGCTGGGATCACAAGGCTTGAAAGGCATGCGGATCTGCCGCCAGGCGAAAGCGAATTGGGAGGATGAATTCGACACCCGCCTCGATCCCACGGGAAAGGAATACTACTGG
This sequence comes from Bacteroidota bacterium, assembly GCA_023430945.1. Taxonomy (GTDB): domain Bacteria; phylum Bacteroidota; class Bacteroidia; order Flavobacteriales_F; family PHOS-HE28; genus PHOS-HE28. The sequence continues at coordinate 6,252 of JAEYYE010000199.1, read as the reverse complement.
CTGCGCGGCGAATTCCGCAGTGAGGATCAAGGCGAGGATACCGATGTGTGGGCCGTGGAGAATGGCTACGTGAGCATCGTGCCCACGCAATATGACATGACCGCGCATCATTCCATAGCCGTGCTCAACACGTGGGACAATGCGCTCTGATGGGATATGGATCGGCGTGATCGGCGGGTTGCTCGCACCGATCGCCGGTTTCTTCCTTTACGCCACCATGTACGTCACCACCATACAACCGCAGCACGATCTGGCGTACTTCGTGAACGATCTGTTCCTGGGCACGCGACAATACCAGGCGCCTGTGCTTTCGCTCTCTCTGCTTGCGAACCTCGCGTTGTTCTTCCTGTTCGATCGGATCGGAATGCCGCTGGCCATGCGCGGGGTGATCCTGGCGACGTTCATCTATGGTGCTGTGATCGTAGTGCTCGCGATCTGATGGAGCAGAACCCAAAGTCCGATCGGAAACGGATCTACATCATCGCCGGTGAAGCGAGCGGTGATCTGCATGGCGGCAATCTGGTGAAGGAATTGAAGAGGATCGATCCTTCGATCGAGATCCGTGCATGGGGCGGCGATCGCATGACCGCGGCGGGTGCCGAAGTGGTGAAGCATTACCGCGATCTGGCGTTCATGGGCTTCGCCGAAGTGATCAAGAACCTGAGAACGATCCTGCGCAACCTGCGTGAATGCAAGGCCGATATCCAGCGCTTCAAACCGGATGCGGTCGTATTGATCGATTATCCGGGTTTCAATCTGCGGATCGCGGAATTCGTCCATTCGATCGGCATTCCGGTCCATTATTACATCAGTCCCCAGGTGTGGGCGTGGAAGAAGGGGCGCGTACACCAGATCAAGCGCGTGGTCGATCACATGTACGTGATCCTTCCGTTCGAGAAGAAATGGTATGCGGAATATGGGATGAACGTGCATTTCATCGGGCACCCGTTGCTGGATGAATTGCAGGCCGGTGGCGCCGATCGGATCGAACTGCCAGCTGGAATGGAAGGTGCGAAAGGCATCATCGCGCTGTTGCCCGGCAGCCGTCGGCAGGAGATCGCCGTGATGCTTCCGCTGATGAAACGCATGGTGAAGCATTTCCCGGAATACCGATTCATCGTTGCTGCAGCGCCTTCGGTGCCCGATGAAGTTTACCACGAACTGCTTTCCGATACGCCGATCCAGATCGTGAAGGGACGGACCTACGATGTGCTGCGATCCGCGCGCGCGGCGTTGGTCACGAGTGGCACCGCCACGCTGGAAGCCGCGCTGCTCAACGTTCCGCTGGCGATCTGTTACAAGGGCAGCGCCCTCAATGTATGGCTCGCGCGAAAACTCGTGAAGGTGAAATTCATCGGCCTGGTGAACCTGATCATGGATCGCGAAGTGGTGCGTGAACTGATCCAGGATGAATTGAACGAGAGCGGTATGAAGAAGGAATTGCAGCGGCTGCTCGCGCCCGGGGAATATCGCGATCGCATGTTGCGTTCATTCAGTGATCTGCGCCGGATCCTCGGCGGGCCGGGCGCATCGCAAAAGGTCGCCAATGCCGTGTGGAAAACTCTGGATCGGCAACCTGTGGCCAGCGATCGGCGTGGATAGTTTTGATCGCCCGTGATGCTCCGTTCACTGCTTCTTATCCTGGCCTTTCTTCCTGTCATCGCGCCAGCGCAGGAAAAACTCATGCGCATCGGTCTGTTGCGCGATCGCACGGTGAAGGGTGTGGTGGTGATGAGCTGGAAAGGCAGCTGTGTGGTATGGGCCGATGGCGAACGCAAGGCCGAGATAAAGGCGAGCGATGGCCTGAAGGTGGAAGTGGTGAAGGGAGGCTTGAGCGCGCGATCGCTGGGTGCGCATTTCACCGCGAAGAAGTCGATCAGGATCGTTCCGAAGAGTGCCGATGGTGGGTTCCGATTGAAGTCGCTCACGCACGACATGGCGGAACGCAAATATCCAGGCACATTGGAGATCACGCCGGAAAAAGGCGCGTTGATGCTGGTGGATCGGATCCCGATCGAGGATTATGTCGCTGGTGTGGTGCAGGCCGAGGCCGGTCGCGATCACCACATCGAATATTACAAGTTGCAGGCGGTGAGCTGCCGCACCTTCGCGCTCAGCAACAGCCGCAAGCATCTGCCCGAAGGTTTCCAGTTGTGCGATGGTGTGCATTGCCAGGTGTTCCATGGAAGGGCGTGGCACGATACCATTTCCATGGCGGTGGAAGCCACGCGGAACCTTGTCCTTGTGGATTCCCACATCGAGCTGATCCATTCCACCTTCCACAGCAATTGCGGCGGCGAGACCGTGAACGCCGAGGATTGCTGGAGCAAGAGCGAACCTTATCTGCGCGCGATCACCGATACGTTCTGCCTGCTTTCGCCACACGCCAACTGGCACCGCACGTTCAGCCGCAACGAATGGCTGGGGTACCTTAAGAAAAGGTTCAGCATCACGTTGGATGATCCACAACTGGAAGCCGTAACGAACTATGAGCCCACCTGCCGCGATCTGTATCTGGGCAACACATGGCCGTTGATCCCGCTGAAATTCGTGCGCGAGGACCTGAAGTTGAATTCCACGTTCTTCTCGGTGCGGTCCAACGGTGAACAGATCGAATTGACAGGCCGCGGGTTCGGCCATGGCGTAGGGCTTTGCCAGGAGGGATCGATGAACATGGCGCGCAGCGGTAGATCATATGCCGAGATCCTGCATCATTATTACACCGACGTTCATCTTGTGGATCTCTCGGCCCTGGATTTCTTCAAGGACTGATCGTTGGCGGGGTCAAGGATCGGAAATGGATGTATGGCCATACATATATCCGTCTGGTGTTGTTGGTCTGCTCTCGATTCCCGTGTTCGCCACATATGTATGGCCATACATATGTATGTGGTTTGGAGTTGATCTCGCATCTCCCGCACTGGGATGTCGCCATATATGCATGGCCATACATATATCCGCGAAGCGCCAACCACACAACGCCCCAGATCCATTAGCCGGTAACTTCGCGCCCATCCATGGCGCAGGCCCGCATCATCATCAACGATACGCACGATCGGGTGCGAAACGGCCATCCGTGGATCTTCGATTCGCAGGTGATCCGGTTGGAGGGCGATCCCGCGCCGGGCGATGTGGTGCAGGTTGCCGATCAGCGCAAGCGTCCGTTGGGCCAGGGTTACATCAATCCCCGATCGAAGATCAGGGTGCGGCTTCTCACTTCACTGCCCGATGAGAAGGTGAACCGCGCGTTCATGATCGATCGCATCACCAATGCCTGGGATTTCCGCAGGCGGATGGGCTATTCGGGAAGTTGCCGTGTGATCTTCAGTGAGGCGGATGGCCTGCCTGGCCTGGTGGTGGATCGGTTCGTTGATGTGGCCACGTCGCACTCGGTGCTTTCGGTGCAAATGCTCACCCTCGGCATGGAGCGCTGGAAGGATGTGGTGATCGAAGCCTTGCAGCAGCAGTTGCGTCCCGATGGCATCTTTCTGCGCAACGATGTACCGATCCGCGAAAAGGAAGGGCTCACGCTGTACAAGGAATTCGTCCGGAAACCGTTCAAGACCGATCTGGTGATCGCGGAGAATGACCTGAAGATCGCCGTGGATATCGCGGAAGGGCAGAAGACGGGCCACTTCCTCGATCAGGTGATGAACCATGCGGCGATGCGGTGGATCAGCGAGGACAAGGACGTGCTCGATTGTTTCACGCACACTGGTGGCTTCGCGCTGCATGCGGCGAAATATGGCGCACGAAAGGTGGAAGGGCTGGACATCAGTCCCGATGCGATCGAACATGCGGCCAGGAACGCTTCGCTGAACGATCTGCACCAATGCTCGTTCCGTGAAGCGAACGTTTTCGATCGTCTCACCGAAGCGGATCGCGCAGGCAGGAAATGGGATGTGATCGTACTGGATCCGCCAGCCTTCGCCAAAAGCAAAAGTGCGTTGGAGAATGCTTACCGGGGCTACAAGGAGATCAATCTGCGTGCATTGAAATGCCTTCCGAAAGGTGGCTTTCTTGTCACCTGTTCTTGTTCACAGCACATGACGCCTGAACTTTTCCGGAGGATGATCGCCGAGGCGGCACACGATGCAGGAAAGCGATTGCGGGAAATTCACTACGGAACACAAGCCCCCGATCATCCGATCATGTGGGGCGTGCCCGAAACACACTATTTGAAATGCCTCGTGCTCGAGGTGTGGTGATCAGGCGGTCTGCAACTCGTGGCCGAACAAGGCCTCGGGCTCATGATCGCGCTTCGGGAGCAGGCCGCCCAGCAGACCGAGAGGACCGAGCAGAAGACCGATAAGATACCAGGTCATTAGGTCGTAACCGCGTTGGCCGGCCAGAAAAGCGGTGACTGGAGCAAAGACCAATGTCCAGAGAAGAATTCCGAGGAGAAGCATGGGCGTTGGGGCTGATGTGAATTTAGATCTCTTTTGGTATCGATCTTTTGCCTTTTCGACGGATCCAGGGAGTTCTTCGACCAAACCTCTTGACATTCTGCACCACTTTTTCCCAGCACAGCAGGTTTCCTAATTTCAAGGGATGGGGAAGGTTCGATCGGTGGATCTGGCCGGACCGTGGAGCGTTCTTTCACGGGCGCCGATGGTGCGCTACACCGTACCCATGATGCTTGGGATCGGAACGGCGCGCACCTTCGATCCTTCGCCCGAGGTCTCCGTACCGGTCTTGTTGTTCTTTACGATCGCAGCATTGGTGGTGCTCCGGATGCGCGTGAGTTATGAGCGGCGATGGCTGCGTGGTGCGATCGTGCTTCTCTGGATGTTCAGTTTCGGGTTCACTTGGATGGCGATCCGTGATCGCACGGCCCGGCCATCCAGCATTGTTCATCAGTTGGGAAATGAGGGTCCGTGGCTGGTAAGAACGAGCACGCTGAACCGGATCACTCCCACCCAGGTACGGGCCGATGCCGAGGTGGAAGCCTTCCATGCCGGCGATGGCACCTGGGGATCAGCGACCGGAACGATCATGCTCACCCTACTGCGTAATGAAGCGGATGAGCCGATCAAGGTTGGCGATCGCCTGTTGATCGAAGCGCCGATGAAGAGGATCCTGCGCGTACCCGATCCCGGTGGTTTCGATCGGAAGATCTGGGCGGCTGCGCGAGGTATCGAACTTGAATTGTTCGCCATCCGGGAGCAATGGAAGAAGTTCGATCACCGATCCACCTGGTTCGACCGCTTCAGTTCCATGCGCAACAGGATCGGTGAATGGATCGATGCTTCGGAACTGAACGATCGGGAGCGTGCGTTGGTGAAGGCTTTGGTACTCGGCCAGCGCGACGAGTTGGATGGCGAACAGAAGAAGGCGTTCGCTGAGAGCGGAACCATCCATGTTCTCGCGGTCTCGGGCATGCACGTCGGCTTGATCTACGCGATCCTCACCATGTTGTTCTCCCGATCGGGCGATCGCAAACCGATACGGCTGTTGCGTGGCCTTGTCATTCTCGCTGCGCTTTGGTGGTACGCTGGGATCACCGGCGGTGCACCGAGCATCCTGCGCGCCACGGTCATGTTCAGTTTCATCACCATGGCGGATATGGCCACGAAGCGCACCGATCCATACAACAGCCTTTTCGCCGCCGGTTCCATTCTCTTGCTGATCGATCCGGACATGTTGGTGAACATCGGATTCCAGCTTTCCTTCCTGGCTGTCCTTGGCATCGTCATCTTCTTCCGGCCATTGGAGGATCTATGGTCGCCACGTGCATGGATCCTTCGGCAGATCTGGTCGCTGGCTTCACTTTCAATTGCCGCACAAGCGTTCACCACACCGGTCTCCGTCTACTATTTCAAGGCATTCCCAATGTGGTTCCTCCCTGCGAACATCATCGTGGTAACTGCGGTAAGCCTGGCCGTTTATGCATCGATCGCGTTGATCGTGCTTCACAAGATCCCGATCATCGCCGGGGCGATCACCGGTCTGCTTACACTCCTCTTGAAGATCATTTCCGTGAGCACGGGCTATTTCGCTTCACTGCCTTTCGCTTATCCCGCGATCAGGATCGATCTGGTGATGGTGATCACATTCTATGTGGCGATCCTCGGGCTTGCGGGCTGGTGGCTCTGGCAATGGCGGAGCATGAGATACGTGTTCGCTTCTGCCTGTGTCATCATGTTGTTGACCTGGGCGATCTCGGCGCGCACGATCAACCGCAGCACCACGTTCACGTTGTACGATGAACGTGTGGGCGTAATGGCCGGGATCACGATCGGGAGGGAACAT
>JAEYYE010000163.1 GCA_023430945.1 Bacteroidota bacterium | reverse complement strand
GCAGCGGTATGAGCTGAAACGATCACCACCGGCACATGGCTCGATCGGGGATCGGCCTTGATCCGCTGGCAGATGTCCACACCATGCTGGCCTTTCAGGAGCAGGTCGAGGAAAACAACGTCGGGATCGATGCGCACCAGTTCATCCACCGATGGTGGATCCTGCAAGGCGGTGACCTTGAAACCTTTCTTCACGAGCACGAGTTCCACGATCCCCAGTAGATCGGGTTCATCGTCCACCAGAAGAATACGGATGTTGGGATCGGTGTTGAGGCTACCCATCCGTTCCCACCGGTTGAACTGGTAACGATAGCGTGAACGCTGCTCCCTCTCCTGCTTCACTGGAGACCAGCACCTTGCCTTGATGGTGACGAACGATCTCGCTCACGATATACAAGCCGACCCCAAGCCCGGGGAACGGTTTCGCTGGATCCTTCAATACCCTGAAATACCGTTCGAAGATCTTATCCTGATCGGCCGAGTGAAGCCCGATCCCATGGTCCTGCACGGTGATATTCACCACATCGGCCCGGCAACCCACGTTCACTTCGATGAGATCGGAATTGGGCGAGAACTTCACCGCATTGTTCAGCAATTCGGTGAGCGCCTGCCCCAGGCGCGCCCGATCCCCGGTGATCTTGCAGCCAGCCGTGCCGCTGAGGATGAATTGGTGTGAGGTGTGCCGCAAGCGTGCTTCCGCAAGCACTTCATTCACAAGTGCATCCACATCCACATTCCCCTTTTCGAACTCGATCTCCCCCTTTTGGATCTTCGAAACTTCAAGCAAGTCGGTGACAAGGCGCGTAAGCCGATCCACCTGATCGACCATTTTCTTGAGATGGGCTTTCGATACCACCGCTTCCGGACCATCTCCATCGCTCACCAATTGCAGGAAAGCCTTCAAGGTGGAGATCGGGGTCTTCAATTCATGGCTCGCCATGCTCAGGAAGTCGTCCTTGCGCTGTTGCTCAAGCGCATAGGCGATGCTTTCCGGCTCCTTTGCACGGGAATGTGCAAGATGGGGTGCAGCCCAGATCGGGTTGGTATTGCCGCTATTGTTGGTTGGATCGGGCAATCTGTTGTATGGCTGGGCCGAAGACATTCGAGCGGTCCTCAGCAATCAAAAACATTGCCAGCGAAAAATTCTCAATGGATCCATCGAAGGAAACGCCGTGTTCATCTAACCAACGTAACCTTCCATCGAAATCGTATCTCGCTTAACCTGGCTATCCGCCGATCAATTAGCTTTTCGAGCGTGGAAATGGGGAGGATCCACAGTAGGTTCTTGGGGAGTGCCCTTCACGTTGCATACCCGATCAGTGGCCGGCCCGCTTCGCCTGTTGCCAGTACACCTCCATTTCCTGCAGGCTCATTTCCCCGAACTTCCTGCCCTCGTCCCTGATCTTGGTCTCCATGTAATTGAAGCGGCTGATGAACTTCCGGTTGGTCCGCTCCAGGGCTTCATCTGGATCGATGCCGAGAAAACGCGCGTAGTTCACCAGGCTGAACATGACATCGCCCAGTTCCTCAGCCTGCTTCTCCGATCCCAGATCCACCTCGCGCTTCAATTCACCAAGCTCCTCGTTCACCTTCTCCCATACCTGATCCTTGTTCTCCCAATCGAATCCCACGCCGCGCGCCTTGTCCTGTATGCGGATGGCTTTGACCAATGAAGGCAAACCTTTGGGAACCCCTTCGAGCACAGTGCTCCTTCCGCCCGATCGGGCCTTCTCCTCCAGCTTGATCTTTTCCCAATTCGCCTTCACTTCATCTTCATCCTTCACTTTCACGTCACCATAGATATGCGGGTGGCGGTGGATCAACTTGTCGCAGATCGCGTTCAACACATCCGTTATATCGAACGCGCCGGTCTCGCTCGCGATCTTCGCATAGAAAACCATGTGCAGCAGAAGATCGCCGAGTTCCTTCTTCACTTCCTGCACGTCGTTGCGAAGGATCGCATCACCCAGTTCGTAGGTCTCCTCGATCGTGAGCGGCCGCAACGTGGCCATGGTCTGTTTGCGATCCCAGGGGCACTGTTCACGCAGTTCGTCCATGATCTTCAATAAACGCAGAAAGGCCGTGGCGCGCGGATCGGTTTTCATGACGCCGAAAGTATGCAGCCTGCCCATGATCCTCCCGATCGATGGATCCGGTTATTTTCGCCCTCCGATGGATGGGATCTATTATTTCGGGCGCAATGCCGCGATGATGACATTGGTGGCCCAGCAGTTAGCGGCCGCTGGCATGAAGGCGGATGGTTTCATGGATGAGCACAAGCTGATGGAGGAACTGCGCAGGGGCGAGCCGAAATTGTTGGTGATCGGCGGTGGCGTGGAGGATGAAGCGCGCAACAGATTGAAGGAATATTGCGCCGGCATCGGTGTGCTCGTGCTCGAACATTTCGCAGGCCCCGGATCGCTTCCCACCAACATCGCCGAAGCGCTTGGTTGAGCTCGCGGTGGATCTTTCCCGATCCGATCATACTTCGCTCCAGCCCGATCCGTTATCCCACCACTTCGGATGCAGCGCAGACTGATCTTCCTCCTTTTACTCTCGCTATCGATCGAAGCGATCGGCCAGACGGCCACCATTCGCGGGCAGATCAAGGATGAACTTGGCAACACATTGCCGAGCGCAACGGTTATCATACTTCAAGACAGCATAGGAACTACTGCAGATCCCAATGGCCGGTATGAACTGATCGTTCCGGCGGAAAGACCGATCGAGATCCGATACAGTTTCGCCGGACTTCTGCCCTGGACCGAGCGGATCGAACTGCAGGCCGGCGAAGAGCGCAAGATCGATGTGAGCCTCAGGCTGCATACGCTTAAACAGGTTGAAGTGGAAGGCACGCGGCGCCAGCGCGAACGCGGAGTTGAACCGATCGATCCGCGGCTCACGCGATTCAATCCATCGCCGCTCGGCGGGGTGGAATCGCTGCTGCAGGGACAGATCGGCGTGATGATGCGCAACGAACTTTCAAGCGGCTACAGCGTCCGTGGCGGCAACTTCGATGAGAACCTGGTGTACGTTAACGACATTGAAGTTTATCGGCCCTTTCTCGTACGTGCCGGTCAGCAGGAAGGCTTGAGCTTTCCGAACCCGGATATGATCGAGCGGCTGGAATTCAGTGCAGGCGGTTTCGAAGCACGCTATGGAGACAAGATGAGCAGCGTGCTGGACATCCAGTACAAACGCCCCCGCCAGTTCGGCGGAAGCGCGATGATCGGCCTGCTGGGCGGCGCAGTGCATGTGGAAGATGCGATGATGAAGAAAAGACTGCGCCACATCACGGGTTTCCGACATCGTGTGAACCAGTTGCTGCTTTCCGGATCGGACACGCAGGGCGAATACCGGCCGGTGTACACCGATCTGCAGAGCTATTGGACGTACGATATCACCGATAATATCGAACTCGGATTCCTGGGTCTTTATTCCAGCAATCGCTACGGACTTGTTCCACAGAACCGTGAAACGGAATTCGGGACCTTCAACCAGGCGCTTCGCTTCACTGTCTACTTCGAAGGCCAGGAGGTAACGCAATTCCAAACGTATTTCGGGGCTTTCAACCTGAATGTACAGGCCACACGGAACACGCTTTTGAAATTCACCTTGAGTTCTTTCAAGACATTCGAGACGGAACGTTTCGATGTGCTCGCGGAATATTACCTCGATGAATTGGAACGCGATCTCGGCAGCGATCAATTCGGCGAAGTGGTGCGCAACCTCGGTGTGGGTGGATCGCTCGATCATGCCCGCAATGATCTTGATGCGACCGTGTATTCGTTCGCGCACAAAGGGTTCCACCAGCATGGCGATCAGTACCTGCAATGGGGCGCCGATGTGAAGTCGGAATTGATCAACGACAAATTGAGCGAATGGAACCTGATCGATTCCGCAGGCTACAGCATTCCACTGAACCAGGGCGACGATCTTGAGTTGAACTATGTGCTGAAGAGCCGGCTCAACATGGAAAGCATCCGTGCTTCGGCCTATGTGCAGAACACATGGCGCTGGGAAAGCGATCGCGAGGATCGGTGGTGGACGTTGATCGCAGGCGTGCGCGGCCAGCATTGGACATTCAATGGCCAGAGCACGGTGAGCCCGCGTATTCGGCTCACCTTCAACCCGGGCTGGACAACGATCGATGCGAACGGAGACACCATTCCGCGCGACTACAGCTTCTGGTTCGCCACCGGATCGTACTATCAACCACCGTTCTACCGCGAAGTGCGGCGCATGGACGGCACGTTGAACCCGGACATCCGGGCGCAGCACAGCATCCATTTCCTGCTCGGGATGGATCGCCGGTTGAAATTCTGGGACCGGCCATTCAAGCTCACCACCGAACTCTACTACAAACAACTGAACGACCTGATACCTTATGAGGTCGACAACATCCGGATCAGGTATTACGGAACGAACAACGCCAGAGGCTTCGCCACGGGGATCGACATGAAGCTGAACGGCGAGTTCATCGAAGGGATCGAAAGCTGGGTCGGCGCAAGTGTGATGACGATCCAGGAGGACATCACCGACGATCAATACTACGTGCGATACAACGAGGCCGGTGATGTGATCTACCCCGGTTATACGTTCGATCAAGTGGCGATCGATAGTACGCTGATCCGGCCAGGATACATTCCGCGACCGACCGATCAACGGGTGAACTTCGCCCTGTTCTTCCAGGATGAAATGCCCCGCTGGCCCACGTTCAAAGTACACCTGAACCTGGTGTTCGGCACCGGCCTGCCGTTCGGTCCGCCCAACTTCGATCGGTTCAGCGATACGTTGCGCACGAGCATCTACCGCCGCGTGGATATCGGTTTCAGCAAACAGTTCATTGGTGCCGAAGGCCAGCGCAAACCCGCATTCCTGAAAGGGATCCACAACATGTGGCTCAGCCTGGAAGTGTTCAACCTGCTGAACATCGACAATACGATCGATCACACCTGGGTGACCGATGTGAGCGGCCGGTATTATTCGATCCCCGATTTCCTCACACCGCGAAGGTTCAACCTGAAATTGATCGCGTGGTTCTAACTGCGGATCGGTCGGTGCGTTTCATCTAAATTAGCCGCCATGCTGCCAGCCCGCCTGCTCACCGTATTGCTCGTGGTGCTCCTTCTCGCAGGCTGTTCCACGAAGAAATACGTGGCTGCCTCGCACCCCAACGGCAAGCCTGAAGTGGTGATCTACATGAAAGGAAAGGGCGAGGAAGCTGTAAAGGTGATGGAGAAGGTCTATTACCCGAACGGCCAGTTGGAATACGTGGGCCAGTTCGAAAATGGCGTGGAACACGGAACATGGAAATATTATTACGAGAACGGCACGATCAAATTCGTGGAGAACTGGCAGAACGGCGTGGAGCACGGTGTGCATTATGATTATTCGCCGGACGGCCAGGTGTATCGCGAACTCCATTACGAGAATGGCCGGATCGTTCGCGAAGTGGATCGCTCACGCGAGTGATCACAAGGTTCATTTCACGGCCACACCGATCCAGATCTCCCGCCAGCCGATCGGGACGATAGGTTCGATCGCGCGATCGAAACGTGCCAGCAGATCTCGTTGCGCTTCGCTACGACCGAGGTTCGCCGAAAGTCCGATCGACCGTTCATGGAATTCACTGAAATGCACGAACAGATCCCGATCGCGGATCGGGTGCAGGTAGCGCCAGTAGGTATTCCACGGAATGAACTTCCTGCGTAGCCAGGAGTGCAGCTTTGTTCCTTGAAGGTTCTCCGCGAACAAGAGTTTCCCGCCCGGCCTCAATACACGGTGGATCTCTTCGATCGCCTTCTTCTGCCTCTCTTTTGAACCCAAAGCACCGATCACACTTTTGAAGAAGACGAGGTCGAACGATGCATCCGCAAAAGGCAGATCGGTGGCATCCGCCGGTGCATAGGAGATCGAACCGATCGGCTTGTAGCGA
>JAEYYE010000160.1 GCA_023430945.1 Bacteroidota bacterium | reverse complement strand
CCAGCGGTATTGGAACTGGAAGGTGGAGGTTTCCACGCCTGCACCATTCGCGGAGTTGCTTCGTGTTCCGCGGGCGGAGCCTGCCAGGTACCCGATCTCCTGTTCGCTGTTGATCCTGTGCACGCCGGTCACCGTGGCGTAGTTCATCGTTGTTCCCCCATGCGCAAGGCCCGTACGCAGCACCGCCTGCGCACCGGAACCCAGATCGGTCGTGCGGGTGATCACGTTGATCGAACCGAGCAGGGACTGGCTTTCGTGCATGTAGGGACCAGGGCCCAGGATCACCTCGATGCGATCGATGTTCGCGATGGGGATGTGCAGGGCCGGAGCACCGAGGTCGTTCTCGTTCATTCGTTCGCCGTTCAACAGGAAAAGAAAACGGCTCTCCTGTGCCCAGATACCATGGGCCGCGATCCCCGGAGCCTCGTTCGCCGTGGCCGCGAAGGCCACACCGGGCACCAATTGCAAAGCCTCGTACAGATCGCGCGCCCCTGCGGCCTCGATCTGTTTAGCGGTGATCACCTGTATGTTGGCGGGCGCTTCGCGGATATCGCGGCTATGCAGATCGGTGGTCGATGTGCGCAAGTGATCCCTTCGCTCCAGTTCGAGCAGTTCCTGCGGATCGCTCAGCAGCATGCGGTCCGCAGCTGTCGAGCGATCTGTCACCGTCGCCTGGCCGGAAACCGTTCCGATCCGCCACAACAAGGCGATCGGGATCAAAACGTATGGCCTATGGAACAGGTTCATGCATGCTACCTTGGAGCTTTAAGGCGGGCATTTATTCGCAGCCGGACCCCAAAAGGTTGCATCTGCCGATATGGCGCGATCCATTGCACCGATATCACGACCTTTGCAATGCAGATGAAAGCGAGGACGTTGAAGAAGGCCAAAGTGAACGTGGTCACCCTTGGCTGCTCGAAGAACACCTTCGATAGTGAAGTGATGATGGCCCAATTGCAGGCCAATGGGATCGAAGTGCAGCACGAAGCGGCCGGCGGCGATCACAATGTGGTGGTGATCAATACCTGTGGCTTCATCGATCAGGCGAAACAGGAGAGTATCGATACGATCCTTTCCTATGCGAAGGCGAAGGATCAGGGCCTGGTGGAGAAAGTGTACGTGACCGGTTGCCTGAGCCAGCGTTATGGGCCTGAACTGAAGGCCGGGATCCCGCAGGTCGACGCCTGGTTCGGCACACGCGATCTGCCGCGATTGTTGAAGACGTTGAAAGCCGATTACAAGGCCGAGCTCGTGGGCGAACGATTGCTCACCACACCCACCCATTACGCATACTTCAAGATAAGCGAAGGCTGCGATCGCAAATGCTCCTTCTGTGCGATCCCGCTGATGCGGGGAAAACACGTGAGCACCCCGATCGAGCAACTTGTCGCCAATGCGAAGAGCCTTGCCGCCAAGGGCACGCGCGAACTGATCCTGATCGCACAGGACCTCACCTACTACGGGCTCGATCTGTACGGTACACGCAACTTGCACGAACTGGTTGCGCGCTTGAGCGATGTGGAGGGGATCGATTGGATCCGGCTCCATTATGCCTTTCCATCTGGTTTCCCCATGGAAGTGCTCGATGTGATGCGCGAGCGAAGCAATGTTTGCAAGTACCTTGATATGCCCCTGCAGCATGGAAGCACCAACATGCTCAAACGCATGCGCCGCGGGATCACGCAGGAAAGGACCGAGGCGTTGGTGAACACCATCAGGGAGAAGGTGCCGGGCATTGCGATCCGCACCACGTTGATCGCCGGTTTCCCGGGTGAATCACAGGCCGATCACGAGGATAACCTGCGCTGGATCGAACGCATGCGCTTCGATCGGTTGGGCGCTTTCACCTACAGCCACGAGGAGAATACTCATGCCTTCGGCATGGAGGACGATGTTCCCGCTGAAGTGAAGGAAATGCGTGCGCAGGAGATCATGGACCTGCAGGGCGGCATCAGCCTCGAGAAGAACCTCACGAAAGTTGGATCGGTCATGAAGGTGTTGGTGGATAAGGCCGAGAGCGGCCATTACATCGCCCGATCGGAATTCGATTCACCGGAAGTGGACAATGAAGTACTGATCCCGCTGGATACCGGTCATTTCCGGATCGGTGATCTAGCGCCCGTGCGGATCACCGAAGCGCGTGAACACGAATTGATGGCCGTGCCGGCCTGAAGCCGTTCATTCCGTGATGCCGAGCGTGTGCTTCGATCGCGATCCATTTCCATGGATCACCTCAAGTACATAGATCCCTGCGGTGGCGGTGCTTTCGATCGCCCAGCCATTACCGGTGTCCTTCCGATCGATCGCGATCCTTTTTCCACCGAGATCGAACATTTCGATGCCGGAGATCTTTTCACCACTGGTGGAATGAACACGGAAGGACCCTGAACCCGGGTTCGGTGCGATCACGATGCCCGTGCCCAAGGTGTTCTCACCGATCGAAACGTCCACTGCGATCCCGGTGATCGCGCCGGTACCAAGCACGAAGTATCTACCACTTGATGTCGTCTCGCGCTTCAGCGCACGCACCATGTACTGGCAGTCCCCGGGAATGGGATCGGTATCCAGGTACGAAAGCCCGGCGATCGGACTGCTGTTGATCCGCTCGAAATGCATGTTGGGATCGTTCCTTCGATAGATGTTGTAGCCTTCTATCGTACCCTGAACGGAAGGCCATTCAAGCATTACACCTTCACCAAAGATCTCTGCCTGCACTGAGTCGACACGCGGGGCGGGGAACAATTGAAGCGTGGGATCGCCCATCAGTGAAAGGTTCACCAATCTTCCCTGGCGTTCGTACGTCTCGTAGCTGGCGTTCTGTGAAAAGAGCACACTTTCGCCGATCAGCCCGCCAAGCGCCATGCGGTGGAAACTGATCTCCTGCAAACCCCATACAACTCCGAGCATACTGCCATTGGCAAGGATCGTTCGCAGGAAGTTGTTCTGCGTATCCCAATCGCCGAAATAACTTCCGATCACATGCGCGAAGGCGCCGTTCAATTGCGTTGCGGCCACATCCTGCGATGTTCCGATCCCAAGAGCGCTGGTGAATGATCCCGGGCCGCCGGCCATGGACCAGAGCGGACTTTGCATGGAGAGTGTTTCGAGGAAAGGTGAATCGTACACGTTCGCTTCACCGAACATGGGTATGCAACTGCGATACACGGCAGCTTCATGATCGAAGTTCGAGAAGTTCTCGTTCACCACGGCCTTGCGTTCGAAATTGAGCGCACCCGAACGGAAATGGTGATCACGGTCCAGGTAGAAGCGCAGCAGCTCGATCTCTGAATAGGGATAAACGGGCAGGTCCGAAAGGTCGATCCGGCCGATCATCAGATCCACGTCGCTGGGCAGGGTGCTCTGGTCGAAGCGGCCATCACCGGGAGCGTTATGGTTGCGCGCTGGCACATCCCACGGCTGCCAATCCACTTCGCCATCGGTCCATGGTCCATCGAGCTCGGCATAGTACAGGTCAGCGGGCCAGGCTCCCACATGGTCGTCATGTTCATCGGGCGCGATCACGCCGGAGTACGGTACCGGGATCTTTCCGATCAGCAGTAATGCGGCAAGATCCGTTGTTGTTGCAGCGGTGCTCTGGATCATCGACTTGATCTGTGTAACCGCGGTTCCTGCGGGGATCTCCTCACGTACCACCAGCCATCCTTCGCCGATAAGGTCCTCTTCCAGCCGATCCAGTTCCCCTGTGAGGTCGGCGGCGATCGCCTGCTCCACCAGCAGCATCAGCGTTCCGCGCTGTTCGATCGCCGGCACGTCGAGGCCAGCGGTGATATAACCGAACCTCGGCGCCATTTCCGGTGATCCCTGGCCAAGCAGCGTCCCATCATCCGCGTATACATCCCAACTGATCTCCTCGAATTGGTGATCGGGATATAGCACCACGACGAGTTCCTCGCATTTCTGCGATCCGCACATCACGAACTGGTGCTGGTCCTGGAATTCATATTCGCCTCCTTCGGCGATCAACTCACCGCAGGCATACAACTGCCAGAATCCGTTGCTGTTCCAGCAGCACAACCCATTACCATAACTGTCGTTTATGGTGAACGTGACCTCAGTTCCTGCGGTCACGCAAAGCGTGTCCATGGTAGGGAGGGGTTCCGATCGGGTCACCGAATATTCCCACACATCGCCCGTCTGCACATCAGCATCAACATACTGTTGCGCCGATCCCGAAAGTACCGCAACTTCCTGCCATACCGCATCGTTCAGTGCTTTGCGGCGCACCTTGTAGAAAGGCGCCGTGGGATCGAGCGGCCATTGCAGGGAGATCGTAGGCGGTGAATCCGTTACCTGCGCGGTGAGCGGCACCACCTGGTAGGGGGTCTGCCCACAGGCATCCGTGGTGGCCAGCGATCCGGCAAGCAGTATGATCAAGGATGAATGAAGGAACTTGCGTAGCATGGATCGGTAAGGGGCTGTCAAATTTAGGCCTTCGTGAACGGGTGTCAACCCGTTCGCTTGTGTCATTCTTGTGATCCGGGGCGATCCATCTGTCACAAGGCGGCAGGCTAACTTTGGGCGCTTGATCGAGCCGTACCGACTTCCATACGCTGATACCCGTCGCTTCGCGCCGCTGGTCCTTGATCACCTGGCGCAAGATCCATTCGTAAGGTCGCTCAGTGATCTTCCGCCGACATTTGAAGGTTTGAAAGAGGCCGCTCGCTCGCGAAATTTCGATCCGGGAAGAAGGCGAACGCTGATCGAGGTGCTGCGACTTCAGTATGAAGGGCTGGAACTTTCCGAAGCCGTTCGGAGCAACCTTGATGCTCTTGCCAGGGATGGAACGCTCACGGTGACCACCGGTCATCAATTGTGTCTTTTCACGGGTCCGCTATATGTACCGCTGAAGATCCTGAATACCGTGAAGATCGCGGCCCGGCTTTCCCAGGGAACGGGAAGAAAGGTGGTGCCGGTCTTCTGGATGGCTACCGAGGATCATGATCGTGCCGAGATCGATCATACATGGATCAATGGAGGAAAAGTGGAATGGAAAGGCGTGGCAGGGGATGCAGTGGGAAGGTTGCGCCTCGAGGGGATCGATGCGGTGATCGAAGCCGCTGCGGAACTGCTCGGTCCTGGCGAACATGCACTGGGACTGGTGCGAACGATGCAGAAATGTTATCGATCGGAATTCACGCTGGCACATGCCATGCGGCTTTTCGTGAACGAGCTCTTCGGCAGGTTCGGGATCATCTGTCTTGATGCGGATGATGCAAGGTTGAAGCGATCGTTCGTTCCGGTGATGCGATCGGAATTACTGGAAGGGATCACGGCGGGAACGATCGCACGGGCAACAAGCGCGATCGCCGATCGGTACAAGGTGCAGGCGAATTCGCGCGAGATCAACCTGTTCTACTTGAACGACAGGAAGCGATCACGGATCGAGCGCGCAAAAGGTGGACATTTCCTGATCGAAGGAAATGCGCGGAAGTGGAGTGAGGAAGAGATCCTCACCGAACTGGGAACGCATCCGGAACGATCCTCACCGAACGTGCTTTTGCGGCCACTTTACCAGGAAACGATCCTGCCGAACGTGGCCTACATCGGCGGTGGCGGAGAGCTCGCGTATTGGTTGCAATTGAAACCATTGTTCGAGCATTTCGACGTGCCAATGCCTGTGCTTCTGCTGCGATCATCCGTGGCGATACTGGCGAAGAAGGAAGTTGATCGCGCAGCGGATCTGGGCTTATCGGTCGGGGATCTTTTCAGGCCGGCGGAGCAATTGGAGCAGCAGGTGGCGAAAATGAACGCAGGTTTTTCAACGGAAATGGAACAGGAAAGATCCCAGTTGCGATCCTTCTATGCGTTGCTTGGGGAACGCGCCACTTCCATCGATCCCACGCTCGCGCGATCGGCAGGAAGCGCCGCCCACCTTGCGTTCAAAGGGATCGATCACATGGAGAAGCGCTTCATCCGCGCGGCGAAACGAAAGGCCGCGGATTCGATCCATCGGCTGCACATGGTGCTGGATGTGCTTTTTCCCAACGGGGGCCTCCAGGAACGACGGGACAATTTCATGACCTTCACTTCCGGGAAAGGCACCCGCCTTTTCGATGAATTGTACGATCTTCTCGATCCGCTCGATCCAAAGTTCACCGTGCTCATCGATGATCCAACGGATCGTGGATGAACCGCACGCTTTCGCTTCGTTCACCATCACTCACGCGCAACAGATAGACCCCGCTCCCCAGCGCAGTCCCTGCGATCATCGTGGTACCATCGCGATCGGAGGTCCCCTTCAGGATGATCTTTCCTGAAACATCGAAAAGTTCGAAGGTGCTTCCGGCATCCAGATCATGATAGGCCGTGATCGAAGTGGGAGAGGAGATCACCGAAAGTGAACGATCCGCTGTAACGAGTACGCTGATCACAGCGGATGTGGTCGCTGTACCATCGTGATCGGCCTGGCGCAACCGGTAATAGTTAAGGCCGGCGTGCGGTTGGCGATCGATCGCCGCATATTCCCGAATGCTGGTGCTGTTACCAGCACTTTCCACCGTGACCAGGTCCAGGAAGTCGGTGCCATTTTCACTTCTTTCGATCGTGAAATGATCGCTGTTCATTTCCGAAGCGGTGCTCCATTGAAGCATTACGCCTTCTTCCACGTTACTTCCCGTGAACGAGATCAGCGTGATCGGAAGCGGGTTCGAAACATCGATCGAAGCCAGTGTGAACGAACCGAGAACATCCTGCGATGAAGCGGTGGAGATGGTCCCGCTCTGCAGATCGCCGGTGACCCCTCCGTTTCCGCGATCCAGCCACTGCGTTCCATTCCAGCGCGCGGTCCTCAGCGTTGAAAGATCGGTGATGCCGCAGCTTTCCGGTGTGTCCCACGAAAGTTCGACCAACGCGGAAGCCGTTGCGTTCCCGCTTTGGATCGACCAATGTTCGCACTGGCTGATGTGATCGAGACCTGGCTGGAGCGCCGATCCCAGATCAATTGTTGGATCGGCATTGAAATATTCCGCGGTGAAGGAAGGGATCGCACCCTGGATCGCTGAAAGAGCGCATGGACGAAGACTTCCAGCTTTGCCGATCGGAAAGATGAAGTCGGAATTCCCCTTCTTCTGCAGTGGACCGTTCACGAAACTCGCATCACTCGCATTGATCGCCGTGGAACCTGCACCGAGGATCAACAGCCTATCGGTAAAAGTGAGGATCTTCCCGGAAGTAAGATCGAGCGAGCCGTTCACCACCACCGCCGAAGCAAGTTCAACATCGCCGCCGCCCTTGCCGATCACCATGTCATGGAAGATCTCCTGTGGATCGGTGGTGAAGATGTTCTGATCCAGGTTCCCGTTGAAGATCACCCGGCCCGATCCCTCCACGAAGTGCGCCTGAGAACCGAAGTTGTTCCAATTGCCGCCGATCGACAGGCTGCCGCCCTGGGCCATATCAAGCTTTCCGCCTGCGCCGATCGTGACACCACCTTCGATGAGAACGGAACTTGTGGCATCGGAAGTGACCAATGCCGCTTCCATCGCACCCACACTGTTCAATACGATCCCGGTGCCTGAAAGCGTTGCTCCGGCGGCCACTGTGATGGATAGTTCACCGGTGCCGGCGGTCCTTTCGATCGCGATCGGGCCGCCCACGTTGAGCGCGCTGTTCGCCGCGATCGAAAGGTTCCTGCTCGTGCCGGAATTGATCACATTAAGCGAAGCGCAGTGCCCGGTCCCCGCAGGTTGAAGGCCGGTCGAAAGCCCGACGACACAATTGCGCACCGCCTGCTGATCGATGATCACGTCCGTTGTCTGTGTGGGGATCCGTGCATCATCCCAATTCTTGCATTCGAACCAATCCGTGCTGATCGCACCGGTCCACCGGCCTGCTTCGAAAGTCGCGGAACCGATCGGCAGGATCGGCGAAGCCGCCCAATCATGACCCTGGCCCGCGTAGGCGGCACAACCCGCATAACTGCTCCAATTCGAAGGTTCATCCAGCCGGATGATCCAGTTGCGCTGCGATGCTTCGGTGATCGGACCGGAGTATTTGTTGAAATCGGTCACCAGGGTGGGGGCCATGCTGAAACATTCGATCCCCAAAGGCAGATCGCTTCGCTGGCTCGCCGCGTTGGAGCAGGAGGCGGACCATGGATAAGCCGGATTGGAAGTGAAGCCGAAAAGCACCGTTCCGCTGTATGATGCGTTATGCGATCCGATCGTCCCGGTGGTCCACGTGCCGCCTTGCATGATGAAGAGCTGATCGCCGCCGGCATTTAGGTTCACCATGGTGTTCCCGTTCAGGCTGCTGCAACTCCAGGCATTGTCCGGCGCCACAGAGACCACGTTGCCAGGCCCGAAGATGTTCATCAATCTGAAGGTGATCACCTGCCCCGCCGGTATGGTGCCGCCTGTGCGCTGCAATTGCACTGTTCCTTCGGAATTGCCCCAGAGTCCTGTGTTGCAGCGCTGATAGCCATTGTCGGTGAGAATGATCGTCGTTCCGTTGGTGATCGGTTTGAAGCTGAAGAAGCTCAGCACATCCTCACCATTGCTTCCGCCGCAGGCTTGATCGTTGGCGTTCACTCCTACTATCACCAGATCGCCTGGCGAAAGAATGGCAGGCCCGCCGGCCACATCATTGTCCTGGATGGTTATGGTGAGTGTAGCCGGCGTTCCGATCTGCAGACCGCCCGTGGATGCGAGCAGAGTGAGGCCGATCAGTTCCGCCGCCTCGCCGATCGCATCATCGATCACGTCAAGATCGAAGGAAGCAGTTGCGGATCCAGCTGGAATATTCAGCGTAATGGTCCCGTTCACTGGAGCGGGGATCCACGTATGGTCCGATCCGGGGACCACTCCGGGGCCGTTGTTCACGCCGATCATGAGCGTGGCATCGGTCGCCACCGGTTGGGTGAATGAAAGTGTGATCGGCACCGATCCGCTGTTCTCGTTCACCTGCAGCGCTGTGGAAGGAAAGCTGACGGTGGGCACGGGGGTGAACGCTGTCCAAGAAATGTCATCCAGCTTCACCTGTCCGGCGCCGGTGGAACGGATCTCGATCGAAACATCGCCATCGATATTGATGTCCTGCTGGAATTGTGCGACCAGGTCGGAGAACGGATCCACCACGATCGGCGCACCGATCGGCTGGCCATTCACCCAGACCTCCAACGTTCGAAGGCTCGTCGCGGTGAAATCGCGCACGTAACTGAAGCTGAGCGTTCCGATACCGCCGGAATAGATCGGTGAAATGATCTTCCGATCGCCAGTGGTCCCGAAACAGATCGCTTTTCCGTTCAATGTTCGATCCGTTCGAGCTGAATTAGCGCTCCAGGACACACCGTTCGTTCCGATCCACGAACGTGAGAGATAGGATGAAGCTGAATTCGTAGGAAGAGCACCAAGATCCTCATAACCCTGGGCCAGGATCGAATGAGAAAGGATCGAGAGCGAAAGAAAGAGAAGGTATTTTGCAGGTTCAGGCCGGGCACAGAACTTCTCCGCAGGTGGGTTGAACTTCATTCGGTAAAGGGGCGGGATATTTCACACGGAAAAAGGCCTTTCGGCCTCTTTCGTGTAATTCATATTAAAGATAGAACATATCCCCGATCCGGCAGCACGGATCTGTCACGAATGCATGATCATGGCCGAAGAAGTTATCAACGATCGCGATCGGCCGGATCGGTATCCTGGTCGGTTTCCGGTGAGGCACGCAAGCGATACGCTACAGTAAGCCCATACACTACATTCTGTATCCGTAGAAAACGATCGAATGGTGTAACGCTGGTCTGGGCACGCACATCGAACGCCCACCGATCGGATTCCACGCCCAGCCCAACCGCCCCACTGAATTCCAACTTTCGCACATTCGGGCCGGTCTGGTAT
>JAEYYE010000120.1 GCA_023430945.1 Bacteroidota bacterium | reverse complement strand
AACATACACCGCGATCGCGATCTGTGGATCCTCGATCGGTGCGAAGGCGATGAACACCGCGTGGTCCTTGCCATGCGGATTCTCGGCGGTACCGGTCTTTCCAGCGATGCTGATGCCTTTCAAGCGGGCGCTCCGGGCCGTGCCACCGGGCTCTTCCACCACGCGGCGCATGCCTTCATGGATCAGGTCGTACCATTTCGGATCCACGCTGGTGTAATGCTTCTGCTTGTAGCGCGCCTGCACACTGTCCGGATGGCCGATCGCCCGCACCACATGCGGATCGTAATACCAACCCTTGTTGGCGAAGATGGCGGCGAGGTTCGCCATCTGCAGCGGTGCCACGAGCACTTCGCCCTGGCCGATGCTCACCGAGTAGATCGTGCTGAAGGCCCAGCGTTGCTTGCCGTATTTCCGATCGTAGTATGCCGGTCCGGGAAGATTGCCGCTTTTCACCGCAGGAAGATCCATCAGCGGGCGCTGCCCCATGCCGAAGCTCTTCATGTGCTCCTCCCATTCACCGAGGCCTAGCGCCGCATCCCTGAACCGATTGGGATCGCGATCTCGTTCCACCATGCGTTTGAAGACATGGTAGAAATACGGATTGCAGGAATATTGGATCGCAGTAATGATATTGCCCGCGGGTGGATGCGCGTGACAGCCCACCAAGGCCTTGTTGCAAGCGAAACCGGTATTCGGTGTGATCGCGCCGGTCTCCAGGGCGATCAGCGATTGCACGATCTTGTAGATGGAGCCGGGCGGATATTGCGCCTGAAGGGCCCGATCGAAAAGCGGCTTGATCGGATCGCGTTGCAGGATCCCGTAGTTGGTGTTGCGCACGCGGCCCACGAGAAGCTCTGGATCATAGGTGGGGCTCGATACCAGGCAGATGATCTCACCTGTTTTCGGATCGATGGCCACGATGCTTCCCTTCTTGTTCACCATGAGCTGCTCTCCGAGCTGCTGCACATCGAGATCGATCCCGGTGAACAGATCCCGGCCTTCCACTGCGAGCGTATCGAACTCACCGTTCTTGTAAGGGCCTTTCACATTGTTGTGCACATCCACGAGCACGTAGCTGACGCCACGGCGTCCGCGCAGGTGCGGTTCGTAGTATGATTCAAGCCCGCCAACACCGATCACGTCACCGGATCGGTAGTAGGGATCCTCCTTCACTTTCTTCGCATCCACTTCGCTGAGGTAGCCGAGGAGATGCGCGGCCGAATGCGGGGGATAGGTTCGCAGGGTGCGGCTTTGCCCATAGAAACCCGGATACTTGTGGAGATGCACACTGATCGCGGCGTACTGATCGGCGGGGATCTGTTTCTCGAGCACAGTAGGCTTGTACCTGCTCCATTTGGTCGCTTCCACCAGCCTTTTTTGCAGCTCTTCCGGGGTGATGGAGATCAGCTTGCTGAAGGCCAGCGTATCAAAAGGCTTCACTTCCTTGGGCACCACCATCAGATCGTACACCGGCGTGTTGGCCACGAGCAACCGTTCCTCGCGATCGTAGACCAGGCCACGTGAAGGATACACGATCACTTTCCGTTCGGCCATGTTGGCGGCCTCCACCTTCCAGCGATCGTCCATCACCTGGATCCAGAAAAGCCGCACGATGAATACGATCGCTATGAAGAGCACACCGGCGATCAGCACATATTTGCGTTCCTCGAACTGCTTCACGATCGTGCCCGTTCCGGGGGTGAAGTGAGGAATTGCGCCAGGAGGCAGAGCAACAGCGTGAACACCGCGCTGAGTACGGCGCGCGAAAGTGTTGTCCAGCCCAGATCGAAGCGGAACATCTCGATGAAGAAAAGCCAGAGATGATGCACCAGCACGAGAATGCCGGCGTAGGTGATGAACCACGCCATGCCCATGCGTGGCACGGTGGGCCGCATGCCGTATTCGTAGCCTTCGCGCGGCCGGAGCAACCGCAACACGAAGATCCGCACGTACATCATCACCGTACACGCGCTCATGTGCAGGCCCGGTGTATCGCTGAACATGTCCATAAGGAGGCCCGTGCCCGTGCCGAGGATGAGCCCGGCCCAGCCTGGAAGTTCGAACGGCAGCATCAACAGGAAGAGAACATAGAGGAACGGAACGATGTATCCGTTCGCAACATCGAGATGGTCAAGCACGAGCGCTTGCACCAGCACCAGGAAGATCAACCGCAGGATGTTGGCGAGGATGGTGCCGATCATGGTACGCGGTGGGCTTGTTCCAGTGAATCACGTTCCATGCGCTGCAGATCCTTCACGATGTACACGAAGCCGTTGCGCGTCATATCCTCGGCCAGCCTGATCCTGATGTTATGATAGTTGCTTCCCGGCTGATCGGACACTTCCTCTACGATGCCCACCATCACGCCTTCTGGAAAGATCCCTTCACCGCCGCGGGTTTCCACCGTGTCGCCGATGTTCACCCTGGCATGTTTCGCGATGTCGATCACCGAGGCGGTGGTGGGCCCGTGTTCGTCGCGATCCCAGTAGAGCAGCCCGAAATGCCCGGTTCGCCTCAACCGCACGCTGTTCTTGATCTCGGGGCTGAGCACACTGATCACCGACGCGAAATTCGGGCTCACATCACGGATCACACCCACGATCCCATCAGGCCCGATCACGCCCATGTTGTCCTGCACACCATCCTTGGATCCCTTGTTGAGCGTGAGGAAATTCCTGGATCGATGCCATGTGCTGTTCACCACTTTCGCAGGCAGGTAACTGTATTCCTGCATGTGGATCGAATCGTTGATGCGCACGAATTTCGCTTCCACGGGTGAGTAGGAGGACTTGTGGCGGTTGCGCCAATCCACGTTCTCCTGTGCGAGCCTCCGGTTCACTTCCTTCAGGTTCGCGTAATCGGTGATCTCTTTCCGCCAGGAGAAGATGGTGCCTGCAATGGCGTTGGATGAACTGATCGCGCGGTTCTGGTGATGCACGCTCCGGTTGGAGAGCACGTACAGCGACCCGATCAACAATGCCAGGAAAAGCAACGTGTTGCGCGCTCGGTAAAGGAAGCGGAACAGGTCCCTCATCGTATTTCCTGATCAATGGAGATCCTGCGCGGTGGGAACGAGTTGCCCTCGTTCGTTATTCCCGCATCAGGAACTGGAATCGATCGATGTTCTTCAGCGCGATGCCCGTTCCGCGCGCCACGGCACGCAACGGATCTTCGCTCACATGAACGGGAAGTTTCGTCTTTATGCTGATCCTTTTGTCCAATCCCCTTAATAACGCGCCACCACCCGCCAGGTATATGCCGGTCTTGTAGATATCGGCGCTCAATTCCGGCGGCGTGGATTCCAGCGCGCTCAGGATCGCCTCCTCGATCTTGCTGATGCTCTTGTCCAGTGCCTGTGCGATCTCCACATACGTAACGGTGATCTCCTTCGGGATGCCCGTCATCAGGTCCCGGCCGCGCACAGCGTAATCAGGCGGTGGATTGTCCAGATCGATCGTTGCCGCGCCAACTTCGATCTTGATCTGCTCGGCTGTTCGTTCACCGACCAGAATGTTGTGCTGGCGACGCATGTATTCCTCGATGTCCTGGGTGAACTCATCACCGGCCACACGGATGTTCTTGTCGCAGACGATGCCACCGAGTGCGATCACTGCGATCTCGCTGGTACCTCCACCGATGTCGATGATCATGTTGCCCATCGGTTCCTCCACATCGATCCCGATCCCGATCGCCGCGGCCATGGGCTCGTGGATGAGGTACACTTCCTTCGCACCGGCGTGTTCGCTGCTGTCCTTCACCGCGCGCTTTTCCACTTCGGTGATCCCACTTGGTATGCAGATCACCATGCGCAGGTTGGGGGTGAAGAGCTGCCGGCCGGGTTTGATCATGCGGATCATGCCCTTGATCATATCCTCTGCGGCCTTGAAATCGGCGATCACACCATCCTTCAGCGGACGCACGGTCTTGATGTTCTCGTGCGTTTTGCCGTGCATCTGCTGCGCCTGTCTTCCCACGGCGATCACCTTTCCCGACGTGCGATCGAGCGCCACGATGCTCGGTTCGTCCACCACCACCTTGTCATTGTGGATGATCAGCGTGTTGGCGGTGCCAAGGTCTATCGCGATCTCTTGAGTGAAGAAGTTGAACCAGCCCATGAGCCTGATCGTTCAGTGTTTGAAATGGCGGTTTCCGGTGAGGCACATGGCCAAGCCGTTGCTGTTGCAATAGTCGATGCTTTCCTGATCGCGGATGCTTCCACCGGGCTGCACCACCGCGGTTATGCCGACCTTGTGCGCGATCTCCACGCAATCAGGGAAAGGGAAGAACGCGTCGCTGGCCATTACCGCTCCTTGCAGCGGAAAATTGAATTTCGCGGCCTTGGTGATGGCCTGTTGAAGGGCATCCACGCGGCTGGTCTGGCCGGTGCCGCTGGCAAGCAATTGATCTCCTTTCGCCAGAACGATCGCGTTGCTCTTGGTGTGCTTCACCAGAATATTGGCGAAGACCAGATCACGAAGTTCTCCGGCATCGGGAGTTTTGGTTGTGACGGATCGCATCTGGCCGGGGCCTTCAACGGCGGTATCCTTGGATTGCACGAGCAGCCCGTTCAACGCGGATCTTACTTCCAGGTTACGTCCGCTGGAAGTGGCTGGCCGGCGTTCCAGGATCACACGGTTCTTCTTCTTCTGAAGGATATCGAGCGCATCCTGGTCATAGGCCGGTGCGGCTATGATCTCGAAGAAGATCGCATCGATCGCAGCAGCTGTGGCGGCATCGATGGTAGTATTGGTGATCAACACTCCGCCGAAGGCGCTCACCGGATCGCCGGCCAATGCCGCATCCCACGCTTCCTTCACGGTACGACGTACAGCGGCACCACACGCATTGTTGTGCTTGAGGATCGCGAAGGGAACACCTTCGATCGTGCCCATGTCATCTATCAGGCGAACCGCGGCATCGAGGTCCAGCAGGTTGTTGTAGCTGAGCTCCTTGCCGTGCAACTGGCGGAACATGCCGTTGAGATCACCCCGGAAAGCACCCGTTTGATGCGGGTTCTCACCGTAGCGCAATACATGCTCGGGGCCGGCATCCGAAAGATCGTCCGATCCTTCACTGGCGAACCACCCATGGATCGCGCTGTCGTAATGCGAGCTTACCGCGAATGCTCCAGCAGCGAATTTCCGCCGTTCAGTGTAGGTGGTACTGGCGTTCCGATCCCGCAGGATCCGGAGCAATTCCGGGTAACCGGCCTGCGAAGGAACGATCACCACATCCTTGTGGTTCTTGGCCGCTGCGCGGATAAGCGCGATGCCACCGATATCGATCTTTTCGATGATGGAACTTTCGCTTCCGCCTGCGGCAACCGTCTGTTCGAACGGGTACAGGTCCACGATCACCAGGTCGATCGGCGGAATGTGGTACTCCTCGAGCTGCGCCACATCGCTTTCCAGATCACGACGGCCGAGGATGCCACCGAACACTTTCGGATGCAACGTTTTCACGCGGCCGCCGAGGATGCTCGGGTAGGTGGTGAGCTCCTCAACGGGCGTCACCTTCACGCCGAGACTTTCAATGAATTCCTGAGTGCCACCGGTGGAATACAGGTGGATGGATGCGCGATCCAACTCCCGGATGATCGGTTCCAACC
>JAEYYE010000090.1 GCA_023430945.1 Bacteroidota bacterium | reverse complement strand
GAGCATGGCCGAAGCGCTCGGCCGCAAGTATGTGCGCATGAGCCTGGGTGGTCTTCACGATGAGAGCGAGATCCGCGGTCACCGGAAAACATACATCGGTGCCATGCCCGGCCGTTTGATCCAGAGCTTGAAGAAAGCGCAAACGAGCAACCCGCTTTTCGTTCTTGATGAGATCGATAAGGTCGGCAAGGATTTCCATGGCGATCCTGCGAGCGCACTGCTCGAAGTGCTCGATCCCGAGCAGAACAGCAGCTTCTACGATAACTATGTGGAGGTGGAATTTGATCTGAGTCGCGTGATGTTCGTTGCAACGGCGAATAGTTTGAGCACGATCCATCCCGCTCTTCGCGATCGGATGGAGATCATCGAAGTGAACGGTTATACGCAGGAAGAGAAGCTCGAGATCGCAAAGCGCCACTTGTTGCCGAAGCAATTCGTCGAGAATGGCATCAAGGAGAAGCAATTGAAGCTCGGTCCGGGACTTTTGGAAGCGATCATCGAGGATTACACCGATGAGAGCGGAGTGCGAACCTTGGAGAAGCGGATCGCAAAACTGGTTCGCTACCGCGCGAAGCAGATCGCACTGAAACAGAAGCATAACCTCACCATCACTACGGATGAGTTGGTGAAGATCTATGGCCCGAGCCATGCACGCGACAAATACCAGGGCAACGATGTGGCAGGTGTTGTAACCGGTCTTGCCTGGACGCCAACAGGTGGCGACATTCTCTTCATTGAGACCAGCATCACAAAGGGCGAAGGAAAATTGACCCTGACAGGGAATCTTGGTGACGTGATGAAGGAAAGCGCCATGATCGCTCTGGAATACCTGAAGGCACACAGCAGCATCATCGGCCTTGATCCTGATGTATTCAAGCGCTGGAATGTTCACGTGCATGTGCCCGAAGGCGCCACACCGAAGGATGGTCCTTCCGCAGGGATCACCATGCTCACAAGTCTTGCGAGCGCATTCACGCAGCAGAAAGTGAGAAAGTTCGTGGCGATGACCGGCGAGATCACTTTGCGTGGACGGGTGCTTCCCGTCGGCGGTATCAAGGAAAAGATCCTGGCTGCGAAACGTGCAGGCATCAAGGAGATCATTCTCAGCACTGATAATCGCAAGGACATCGAGGACATCGATGTGCGCTACACGAAGGGCATGCGATTCACGTACGTCACCGAAATGATCGAAGTGGTGCAGCACGCGCTGCTCAAGGAGAAGGTCGCGAACGCCTTGAAGGTGGCGTAAGATCAGTGCCGCGATCATCGTGCAATGGATCCGCGGGAACTTTCCATCTTCGATCTTACCTACGATCTGCCACCGGATCGGATCACCAGCCATCCGCTGGCGGAACGCGATGCGAGCAAATTGCTCGTGTACCGCGATGGCGCCATCGCCGATCACATCTTCAGGGACCTGCCTTCGTTGCTGCCGGGGAACAGCCTGCTGATCATGAACAATACCCGTGTGATCAATGCACGGATCGTGATGCAGCGGGATTCCGGCGCAAGGATCGAGATCCTGGTGACCGGGCCGGCCGATGGTTCACCGATCGGATCGGTGGCCGATCGCAGCGAAGGGATCGAAATGCGCGCCATGATCGGGAATGCACGTCGTTGGAAAAGCGGGGAAACGCTTCGTCTGAAGAGCGCCGATCTTGTTCTCGAGGCCGATCGTACCGATCATGATATGGTAAGATTCAATTGGCATCCCGATCGGCTCACATTCGCCGAAGTACTTGAACGGATCGGTCATGTGCCGCTTCCGCCATACATGTCTCGCGCGGATGAGATCGGTGATCGTGAACGCTACAACACGGTGATCGCGAAGCACGAAGGTTCGATCGCAGCACCAACGGCAAGCCTGCACTTCACGCCTGAGATGCTCTCGCGGATGCAGGATCGAAGTATCGATCGGGCCGAGGTGACGCTGCATGTAGGGGCCGGTACGTTCCTGCCGGTGAAGGCCGATCGGATGGCCGGGCACGAGATGCATGCCGAACATGTGCGGATCCCGCTCGACACCTTGGTCGCACTTTCCGATCGGGTGGGAAATGGCCCGATCATCCCAGTAGGGACCACCGCGCTTCGCACGATCGAAAGCATCTACTGGCATGGAGTATCGATCCTGGCAGGAAAAGGTGGCGATCGGATGCAGGTCGATCAATGGGAACCATATGGAAGTCCCGATCGATCACTACGACCGGCCGAAGCGCTTGCCGCGGTCATCGATCGCATCCGATCCACCGGTGGTGATGAACTCTCCGGGACCACACGTTTGCTGATCGCTCCTGGATATCGATTCCGGTATGCCGATGCGCTGATCACGAATTTCCACCAGCCCCAGAGCACGTTGCTTCTTCTGGTGGCGGCTTTTGTGGGCGATGACTGGCGGAAGATCTATGATCATGCCTTGATGAACGACTACCGCTTTCTCAGTTATGGCGATGGATCGCTGCTGTGGAGGGCGGATGTGCGTTAGGGACATGAGCGGAAAGCCCGGAGGCCGCCCGCCATGCGGCGCGGCCGAGGACTTGCAGCGGTTGGCCCGACCCGCCGTACGGCGGGGAACGCCCAAAAA
>JAEYYE010000079.1 GCA_023430945.1 Bacteroidota bacterium | reverse complement strand
ATCATACGGCCATCGTTCTCACCAGCCGTAATGCGGTGGATCATTTTTTCCGCATGTGCAAGGAGCTGCGGATCACCGTGCCCGAGACCATGAAATATTTCTGCGTTTCTGAATCGGTGGCCTATTACGTGCAGAAATATATCGTTTATCGCAAGCGAAAGGTCTTCATCGGCAAGCAGACGTTCAATGATCTGATGGATGTGATAAAGAAGCATAAGAGCGAGAAATACCTCGTGCCATGCAGCGACATCCAGAAAGGAGAGATCCCCGCGCTGCTGGACAAGGCGAACGTGAAGTACACCAACGCGGTGTTCTATCGTACGGTGGCCAGTGACCTTAGCGATCTGAGAGACCTGAAGTACGACATGCTCGTCTTCTTCAGTCCTGGCGGTATCGAAAGCCTGAAGAAGAACTTCCCGAAGTTCAAGCAGGATGAAACGGTGATCGCCGCTTTCGGACCCACCACGGCCAAGGCTGCCCGTGACAACGGCCTGCGGCTGGATATAGAGGCACCCCTGCCTGAAGCTCCTTCAATGACAGGTGCCATCGAGCTCTTCATCAAGCGCCAGGGCAGGAAAAAGTAGATCTCTTACAGGATCCTGTTGATAGTACGTGCAATGGCGTGCGCTTCGCCTGTTCCACTTCCCGACCTTCGTACTACCGGTAAGGCACACCACCAACCGTACATGGATCAAGTGATGGCCAGGCCAGAAGAACGTGCTACCTTCACGAAGGAGGAGCGGCTATGCGGGCAATTGCGGTTGAAAGAGGTGGTGACCAAAGGAAAATCCGTCACCGAAAGTCCGGTGAAGCTCATCGGCATCAAAATGGCATTACCGTCCACCTCGCCCGTGCAGGTGGCCTTCAGTGTTCCGCGCCGATATATGAAAAGGGCGGTGGATCGCAACGTTGTTCGCCGGCGCATGCGCGAAGCTTTCAGGTTGAACAAGATGTGTCCGTACGCCAGATTGAAGGAACAGGGTGTGCAATGCGCCTGGTTGTTCATCTATCAAGGCCGGGAGATCCTGCCCTATTCCGTGCTCGAACTGAAAATAATGCGGTCCATCGGCCGTTGGATGAATGAACATGGCTAGGCTCCTCGCACTCCCGTTCATCGGACTGGTGAAGCTCTACCAGTTCACCATATCGCCTCTGTTGCCAGGAGCATGCCGCTACACTCCTTCGTGTTCAGAATATGGGGCCGAAGCCTTGAAGCGCTTCGGGCTTTTCAAAGGAGGTTATCTCACTGTAAAACGGATCTTATCCTGCCACCCTTGGGGTGGCCATGGACATGACCCAGTACCAGAATAAGATGGAAACCAACATCACACGCACTACACCACGCTGGAAAATGTGGCTCCTATCCGCAGCTGTCGCGGGTGGGGGGGCTTTTGCCATTTCAGCCGGCGACAGCTACTTCGAGATCAGCAAGAACCTCGAGATCTTCACCGAGCTCTACAAGGAGCTCAACATCTACTATGTGGATGATACCCAGCCGGGCAAGCTGATGAAGACCGGGATCGATGCCATGCTCGCATCCCTCGATCCGTATACGCAATACATCCCTGAAAGCGACATCGAGGATTACCGCTTCATGACAACAGGCCAGTATGGCGGCATCGGCGCATTGATCAAGAAGAAGGAGGAGAAGGTGGTGATCAGTGAACCGTACGAAGGATTTCCGGCCATGAAGGCAGGCATCTGGGCAGGCGACGAGATAGTTGAAGTGGATGGCCGGAAGATCAGCGGCATGAACACCGAAGATGTGAGCAAGTTGCTGAAGGGCCAGGCCGGTAGTGCCGTAAAACTCACCGTGCGCCGGAACGGTGGTGAACCGGTGGTGCATGAGCTCCAGCGTGAAGAGATAAAGATCCCCGATGTTCCATTCAAAGGAGTGCTGAATGGATCGAACGGTGTGGGATACATCAAGCTCAACAGTTTCACACAGACCGCCGGGCAGGAAGTACGCAATGCCGTGAAGGAATTGAAGGATCAGGGTGCCTCGAAGATGATCCTGGACCTGCGCGGGAATGGTGGTGGTCTGCTGCGCGAATCCGTGAACATCGTGAACCTGTTCGTGCCGAAGAACCAGCTTGTAGTGGAAACGAAAGGGCGCATTCCCGAATGGGACAAGAGCTACAAGACCCTCAGCGATCCATTGGATGCGGAGATCCCATTGGTGGTGCTAGTGGATGGACAGAGCGCAAGCGCGAGCGAGATCGTGAGCGGTGCGTTGCAGGACCTCGATCGGGCGGTCATCATCGGCGAGCGTACGTATGGAAAAGGCCTTGTGCAACAGACGCGAGATCTGTTCTACAACAGCAAGCTGAAAGTGACGGTGGCGAAGTATTACATCCCCAGTGGCCGTTGCATCCAGAAGCTTGATTACGCCCATCGCGACAGCACCGGCAAGGCCACCGAGGTGGATGAAAAAGCCATCGCTGAATTCAAGACCAAGAACGGCCGTCCGGTATTCGATGGCCGCGGTATACTGCCAGATGTACAAGTGGAGGATCCTGAATTGGCCAAAGTGGTAGGTGGACTTTATGCCAGCGATCTGATCTTCGATTTTGCGACCCAGTACCGTTTGAAGCATGATAGCATTGCCTCCCCTGAGAAGTTCATGGTCGATGATGCCATCTACAATGAATTCCTCGCGTACGTTGGCGATCGCCATTTCGAGTATGATACCGAGACGGCGGAAGCCTTGAAGGTGTTGGAGGAGAAGGCGAAGAAGGAGCGTTATTATGAGCACGCCAGCGAAGCCATCCTTGCATTGCAGAAGGAGATCACTCCAGATCGCACGGAGGACCTGATGCGTTTCCGCAAGGATATTGAAGAAGTGCTGCGCAACGAGATCGTTTCACGCTACCATTTCCAGACAGGCCGCGCCAAGGCCGCCATGGATACCGATCCGTACCTGCGCAAGGCGGTGGATGTGCTCAATGGTGAGAGCTATCCGGTGATACTGGCCGGCACCGGCAACGTTGGCGGTAAATGATCCACTGAAGCGCCTGCATGCGCAGCGATCCATTCCGCTCGTTCCATGTGGGATCGCTGGCGCTCTGCGCGGTCTTTCTGCCGTGGAGCACTTCGCTCCTCAGCATTTCGCAGATGTTGCTCGTGGCGAATTGGATCGCCGAAGGCATCGTCCGTAGGAACAGCGGAAAGAAATGGAGCCTGGCCTTTGGTCAGGCTCCATTTCTTTTGTTCATGTCCTTCCTTGGTCTGCATGTGATCGGCCTTATCTGGACTTCAGCGGAAGGGATGGAATGGGGTCTTGATCTTGTGCGGATCCTGTTGCCTGTGCTGGTCTTCGGGGTGGTGCTCAGCGCATCGCCACGGCTCGATCAAGGTGAATTCAGGCTGGTGCTGCTGGCCGGGGCCTGGAGTGTGGTCGCCAGTACGGCGGTCTGCTCCACAATGCGCGGGCTCTCTGCCGATCATAGGGAGCTTTCCATGTTCATCAGCCACATCAGGCTCGCATTGTTGATCTGTCTTTCCATCGCGATCCTGGTCCATTTCTGGCCTGCATCCACCGGACAGAAGATCCTACATGCTTTCGCGATCCTCTGGTCCATCTTTTTCATCGATCGGCTCGAGAGCCTTCAATCGATCGTCATTCTTCTCGTGATCGCTTTCGTTATCATCTGGCACGGCCGATCCGTTCCTACAGTGAGAAGAATACTTCGGCCTGTTTCCGTGGTCGTGGTGAGCGGGTTGATCATCGGAACCATCCTGGCGATACGTCATCACGATCGAAGACCATTCTCAACGGAATTGCCGGTCTACAGTGAGGGCGGCGAGCGATACGTGCATGAGTCCGGCAACACGGAACGTGAGAACGGTGAACTGGTCTGGTCGAAGATCGCCTGGGCCGAAGTACATCGCACATGGCAGTTGCGTTCGCCGCTTCCGCTGGATACACTAGACAGAAAAGGCCACATCCTTTATTCCACCTTGTTCCGATATCTCAGTTCGATGCATCTGCCCAAGGATAGCGTAGGCATCATGTCGTTGACCGATCACGATATCGATCGGATCGTGAACGGGACCACGAGCTACAAACAAGGTACGCGGTGGCGATCGCAGGACAGGCTTGATGAGGTGTTCTATGAACTGGATCGTTATCGTGCCACCGGTGATCCAAGCGGCCACTCGGTCACCATGCGGCTGGAATATTGGCGCGTTGGCTGGGAGATCCTCAAAAAGAACTGGCTGATCGGCGTTGGCACCGGCGATACGCAGATCGCTTTCGATCGCATGTACGAGGAGGTCGGCACCAAACTTTCGGAGGAATGGCGGCATCGCGCGCACAACCAATACCTCACGCTGTTCATCAGCTTCGGCGTGATCGGCGGATCGTTCGCATTGTTCTGTCTCTGGTATCCGGCAAGAGAACTTCGCGCCTGGCGGGATCCGCTTTTCATCGCATGGCTGGTGATCATCGGCATCGGGTCGTTATCCGATGACACGATCGAAACGCAGGCGGGTGCCACGTTGTTCGCGTTGTATTATGCGCTGTTCGTGTTCGCATCGCCGGTCATTGATCAACGTGTCCGGCCAGAAGACAGGAAGGCGGCGCCAGGCCACAACGCGGGCGACGATCTAACTTTGATCGATGTCTCACGCTGATCTCATCGATCGCCATGGCCGCACCCATCGCAGCCTTCGGATCAGCGTCATTGATAAGTGCGATCTGCGCTGCACCTATTGCATGCCGCATGATCAAACGTTCCTTCCGAAACATCAGTTGATGTCACGTGAAGAGATCCTGCAGCTTGCACGCATCTTCGTGGAGGAACACGGCATCACGAAGATCAGGATCACCGGTGGAGAGCCTTTGGTACGACATGATGTGTCGGAGATCGTTGCGGATCTATCGGATCTTCCTGTGAAGCTCGGGTTGACCACGAATGCGCTGTCGCTGCACAGGCACATCGATCCGTTGTGGGATGCCGGGCTGCGCAACATCAACATAAGCCTGGACACGCTGGATGCACAGCGATTCCTTGCGGTCGCCCAGCGCGATGGTCTTCCAAAAGTGATCCGAAATATCGATCTGGCATTGAAGAAGGGTTTCCGGATCAAGATCAATATGGTGGTGATGCGTGGCATCAATGACGATGAGATCTTGAAGCTCGTGAGCATGACGCGGGATCAAGACCTGCACGTGCGCTTCATCGAATTCATGCCGTTCGCCGGAAATGGCTGGGGACGTGAAAGAGTGTTCACCTATGAGGAAATGCTCATCGCGATCGCAGAGCAGCATCCGATCGAAAAGCTGAAGGACGATCCGCACAGCACCGCGAAAGCCTATCGCGTGATCGGCTGGCGCGGAACATTCGCGGTGATCAGCACCGTGACAGAACCGTTCTGCGGTGACTGTGATCGCTTGCGCCTTACTGCTGAAGGAAAGATGAGGAACTGCCTATTCTCCCGCGAAGAGACCGATCTTCTTACAGCCTTGAGAAGGGGAGAGGACGTGGATCAATTGATCCGATCGAACGTGCTAGCAAAACATAAGATGCTCGGCGGATTGCCGCCTTTCGAGTTCGATCAGGAAAAGAAGATCACGACCGATCTGAGCAGAAGGCCGATGGTGGCGATCGGTGGTTGATCAGATCACAATTCCTGCTCGTAGTAGATCTTGTAATATTTCCGGCCTTTATCGTCCACACCTTGTTCGATCTTGTCACGGTCGCCATGGATGTAGATGTGGAAGTTCTTGTCGAGCTTCAAGACGCTCTTGAAGACACGTGCCTGCTTCTTCACGGCATGCGCACTGATCTCGAACCGATCGTCCAGTTCCACATCGTGTTCCTCCTGGTAGCGATCACCGAATTTCGCGAATCGATCCACCACTTCATCGCTCTGGAATACCTCTCTTGAGAAGCTCTCCCGATCGAATTCCGTGTTGTCCTTGAAATACTGCACCGATCGGTTGAGGAGATCGATCTGGTCGGCCTTCGGGATCTCGTATTCCTGCGGAAGTTGTTCCGTGATGAACGTCTTGGTCATCTCCAGAACGTTCTTCGTGCTGTTGACATGATCCTGTTTCGGACGGATCGAAAGGAAATCGCGTTGCCAGAAACCACTTGCCGGCCGGTCATCGATCGCGAACACCGTGTGGCCACCTTCCGTGAACAGGATCAAGGCTGCCTGATCGGGTTTTCTTCCACCAAGGCCGCGCTTCAACTGCATCGCGATCGCATCGCCATCGATCTTGCTTTCCAGAAAAACCTCCTTGTCGTCGAACTTGTAGATGCCGATCGCATCCAGGTGTGCGCCCGAAAGTTCAATGCCGTGGAACTTCACCACGAACAGATCTCCGCTCTTCACTTCGTGTTGCGCGGCCACCTCGATCAGATGCTTTCCGATCATCTGTGAGATGGGAACGAGTTCCTTGCCTTTCGCCACTTTGGCACAAAGCTCCTGCACCACGTTCTTGCGATCATCACTGTTGAATTCGGAGGTGAGTATGAGGCTGCTGAACGGTCGCAGGAACAACTTTCGAAGGAATTCCTGTTCCTCGACGCCCTGCAACACCGCGCTGTAGTCACTCAGAATGCTGGGACTTCCGTCCGTTCCGATGCGATGCAGTACGAATTCCTCCACCATCGCCTCCTTGCCGTTCACCATGTGCGCGAAAGTACCGAGTTGGTCGTGTTCGAATGAGTCTACTTACTCGGCCGCGTATCATCGATGTATTCATAATGGCACGGTGCTGGGTGGCTTTTGAAGGATATCATGGATCTCGGGATCTTGTTCGATCGGTTCGCGGAGTTGGAGGTACGGGAACGTTCGCTACCACACTGGCGTCAGGATGGCAAACTGTATTTCGTTACATGGCGGCAAGAAGATAGCATCGCCAGGGTGAGGCGGGAACAGCTGATCCAGGAACGAGAGGCTTTCATTGCCATGCATGGAGATCCGGCGCAGAAGCGATTGACCAAGGAACAATTGCGCAGGTATTATCGGCTGTTCAGTGAGCGTGTTCAACGTTGGCTGGATGCTGGTGATGGGTCCCGCGTCCTGCGTGAACTTCGCCTGAGACTGATCGTTCGCGATGCACTTCGCCATTTTCGAAGGTCAACGTTACCACCTTGGCAGCTTTGCGATCGCAGGGAACCATGTGCATGCGTTGGTCGTGCCCAGGCCCGGGATCGATCTATCGAAGATCTTGCATAGCTGGAAGTCGTTCACAGCGAACGAGATCAACAAGGCGCTCAGCAGGAGCGGGCCGCTTTGGGCCGCGGAGAGCTACGATCACCTTGTACGATCGGAAGACAGTTTGAAGCGGATCGAAGCGTACATCCACGCGCATGAAGATCAAGGTGCGTACGTGGAGCGGCGGCAGTTGTAACGTCGTTCAGGCTTCCAGCCTGAACTTACATCCTAAAGCTTCCTGCCTGAACTTAGATCCTAAGGCTTCCAGCCTGAACTTGAAAGTCCTCCAGGCCTCATCCTGGATCAGGCTCAGGCTAGAAGCCTGAACGACTACATCCCATGCCTGTACGCGTGCTCCTGCACTTTCACCACGTGCAATACGAACGGAAAAAGCGCATCCATTGTTTCCAGCGCACCACGCGTCGAACCCGGCAACGTGATCACCAAAGTTCGGCCGATCATCCCTGCGATGCCGCGGCTCATCATCGCGTACGGCATCCGTTGCTGGCCGTATGCGCGCGCCGCTTCCATGATCCCTGGTACTTCGCGATCAAGCAGTGGTGCGATCGCTTCGGGGGTGCGATCGCGCTGCGATAATCCGGTGCCGCCGGTGGTGAGCACAAGGTCCAGACCGTCGGATGCCCACGCGCGTACCTGCGATCCGATCAATTCACGCTCGTCGGGGATCACGGCCTTTTCAACGATGTCGATCTTCAATTTTTGCAACCGCTTCACGATCTCCGCGCCGGCCTTGTCCTCCTTCTTGCCACTGCTCACACCATCACTGATCACCATCACCGCTGCCTTCACCGGTGTCTCGAACCTGTCGATCCAATCGCTCTTGCCACCATGTTTTTCCACCAACCTGATGGTGCCGATCGTGATGCCTTTATCGATCGGCTTCAGCATGTCGTAGATCGTCAACGCAGCCACGGATGCGCCATGCATGGCCTCCACTTCCACGCCGGTGCGGTAGATCGTGCGCACGCGCATCGAGACCACGATCTCCATTTCGCGCAGATCGAACTTCACCTCGGCATGTTCGATCGGCAGCGGATGACAATCGGGGATCAGTTCGTGTGTCTTCTTCACGCCGAACAACGCCGCCACCCGCGCACTTTCCAGCACATCACCTTTCGGCACACGTTTCTCGCGCACGGCATCCATCGTCGCAGTTGCGCTCACGCTCACGATCGCTTCAGCTATTGCTTCGCGAAGCGTGGTGGGTTTATGGGTGATGTCGATCATGTGGACTGGCGTTATGCAAAAGTGCATCGGATTTTGGGCGAATTCCCGTCAGGTCGTGTCTTCGCCTGCAACTCCTCGCTGCGCTGCGGGGTTTCCGGCTGCGCCACTTACGCAGATCCCCTTCAACGACGATGGTTCCCGGGCTGGTACTGCAGTTGCGTAAGCGGCGAAGGTGGAAAGCCCGGACGACCGAAGGGAGGAGGACTTGGAACCGCAGCCGCGACCTGACAGGATCCCGCCCCAAAAAAATCACTTGTTCACCTTCCAGACATGGCCGCCTTCTTGAAAGATCTCCTTTCCGAAGATCGGCAGACGTTCCTTCACTTGATCGGTGATCCATGCCACGGCCTCGCGTGCTTCCCTGCGATGCGCTGCGCTGGCGAAGACCATGAAGCAAAGCTCGCCTGCTGCGATGCGACCCAGGCTGTGGTGTACATGCAGGCACGTAAGCGGCCAGCGCGCGAACGCTTCTTCGCGGATCGCGGTCATCAACGGTGCCGCCATCTCTTTGTATGCGGTGTATTCGATCGATTGCACGGTGCGGCCATCGATCGCATCGGCGCGTACCTGGCCCAGAAAGATCTCATGCGCACCGATCGATGCCTTGGTGGAATGCTTCGCAATGCTTTCACCGATCACGAGCGGATCGATCGGCCCATCGACAAAAATGTCGCGCTCCTTGTGTCTCCGTTCTTCGCTCATCCGCCAGCGAATGGAGGTAACACGGCGATCTCTTCCGATCCGTTCAACGCACGATCACCCTGTATTATCTGACAGTCCACAGCGATCGCATACGTATACCGATCGAAGTGCTCGATGCGTGCGGCCAATTGTTCTTTCAGACCGGCGATGGATCCAACGTTCAATTGAAGCCGGTCGGTGCCTGCTTTCTCCGCCAATATGCCGAACAGCATCACTTCCATGGCTCAAAGATCGTGTGGCCGATTGATGTTCCTGAAAAGATCGTGCGGCCACTTGTCCTTTCCGGGCATGATCTCGATCCGATCAGTGCGCAGACTTTGCAATACATTCTGAACCTTCAGTTCATTCCTTGCGATCGCTTCGCGTAACGCATTTTCACACCGGCGGTGATACGCGGAGCAGAGCGGTTCCAGCTGGCCATCATGCACCGGCACCACCGCATCGGTGAAGTTGCCCATCGCATTTTTCAACGTGATCAATAGTGCTTCAGTGATCGCCGGGAGATCGCATGCCAGCACCAGGAGTTTGTCGTTCGAGGCGAAACGCATCGCGGTGACAAGTCCGCCGATCGGGCCAAGATCCGGAGTTTCATCAGGGATCACGAACGGACCTGCATGGCCATATTTCGCGGGATCTCCGATCACGAGCAGATCATCGGTGATCGGTTCCAGCCGGTCCAGCGCACGATCCAACAATGTTCTTCCATCGATCTCGATCAGGGCCTTGTCGCGGCCCATACGCGAACTTTTTCCACCTGCCAGCACCACGCCTGTCCATCCGTTCCTCATGCCGGCAGGTAATGTACTTCCACGAAGTCGCCCTTTTTCACTTCCCGCATTGTGCCTGGAAAGAACGCCAGCGCATCTGCCTTCAACAACGTTGAGAGCATGTGCGAACCTTCGTCG
Source organism: Bacteroidota bacterium (assembly GCA_023430945.1). Lineage (GTDB taxonomy): Bacteria > Bacteroidota > Bacteroidia > Flavobacteriales_F > PHOS-HE28 > PHOS-HE28. The sequence goes on along the minus strand of JAEYYE010000079.1, from coordinate 1,738 downwards.
GGAAGCAAAGTGACTTCGCGATCAATGATGCGTGCGGCGCGGAATTCCGCGCGTTCACCTTTCAATTGAAGATCATGCATCAAAGGCAGATGTTCACTGCGCAGATCGGCCGAAAGCGATCCCATCATCTTGCGCAAAGCAGGAAGAACATATTCCCAGAACAAGATCATCACGGCCCGCGGATTTCCAGGAAGACCGAAGATCACCGTATTTTCATTACGCGCGAACAGCATCGGTTTGCCTGGTTTCTGCGCCACTTTGTGAAAAATGATCTCCGATCCGATCCGTTGAAGCAACGGTGGTACCAGATCATGATCGCCAACGGAAACGCCACCGGTTGTGATGATCACATCGCTCCGCGACAAGGCTTGTCGTAGTGCTTTTTCCAGATCGGACTCATCATCTTTTGCGTAGATCAATTGTGGTTTGACGCCGATCTTCTGCAAGGCTGCTGACAACATAAGATCATTGCTGCTGAAGATCCGACCTTCTTGCAATTGATCCGAAACGAATTCATCGCCTGTGATGATCACCGAGACGTATGGCCATTCATGCACGCGAACTTTCTTCAGGCCCACCGATGCCAGCAGGCCGATCGCAGTCGGAGTGAGCTCTTCGCCAGCAGCCATCACTTCTGCTCCGGCACGTAACTGTTCGCCTTTGCGGCGAATGTTCGCGCCACGCTTCGCTCGTTGATCGGTGATCACGATCCGACCTCCGGTGCGCTGCACATGTTCCTGCATCACCACGGTATCTGCGTTACCGGGCATCATGGCGCCGGTGAAGATCCGCAGGCATTCACCTTCACCGATCGGACTGATCCAGTTACCGCCAGCAGCGATCTCACCGATCACCCTGAACTCATTGCGATCGGCAACGAAACGTAGAGCATAACCATCCACAGCACTGTTATCGAAGAGCGGATGATCGTGCGGTGCGTGGATCGATGCGGCGGTAAAATGCGCGAACGCTTCGTGCAACGGCACTTCCTTCACAGGAAGGACCTGCAACGCTTCCTCGATCCGCTTTCGCACTTCTTCCACCGAGATCACGGCAGCAGTAATTTGGCGGATGCGAATAGCAGGACAACACCGAGTACCTGGCGCAAACGCAACGGCGCGGATCGGTGTGCGCCAAGGTATGCGCCGAGTAACCCGCCGGCTAAAGCGACCGCCAGCCACGACATCACTCCATCGGCGATCAGGAAGGATGGATCATTGATACCGATCAGACCTGCCGCACTGTTCACGAAGATGAAGAGTGCGCTCACCGCTGCGGCTTCATGCGATGAACCCCATCGCAGAAGCAGGATCACCGGACTCAGGATTATGCCACCACCGATCCCGATCACTCCGGAAAGCAGCCCGATCACCAGTCCGATCGCAGCAGCCAGCGGAATGTTGATCGGGCGGTGGTCAATGCTCCAACGTCCGAAAAGTCCGAGCAGTCGTGCAACCGCGAAGAGGAGACAGATCGCAAGAAGTTGCTTGTAGATCTCGAAATCCATCGTGATGTGTGCACCCACGAACGCTGCGGGGATCGAGGTGATCGCAAAGGGCCAGAACGATCCCCAGCGGAAATGCCCGGCGCGCCGGAATTGGAGGAACGCGATGCCGCTCACAAGCAGGTTCAACAACAATGCTGATGGCCGCACAACGCCGATCGACATGCCTGCAATGGTCATCACGGCCAGGTATCCGCTGGCACCACCATGACCTACGCTTGCATAGAGTAGCGC
>JAEYYE010000033.1 GCA_023430945.1 Bacteroidota bacterium | reverse complement strand
ACCTTGCCCACATATTCCTCCAGTTTGTTGTGGAACACGGGTACGCGCACGATCCGATCGTCGTGCAGGTCGAAACCGTCCCAGAAATGCGCGCGGTATTGGTAGTAGGAAGCGGCGCTATCAAGCGTTCCATCCGCTTTTTTCGGCTCGGGCAGATCTAGGCTCATGCTCATCTTCACCAGTGAAGCGGCGAGTGTTCCTTCATTGTTCGCGACCAGGTTGCGCTGATGATCCTTCACCTGCTTGTCCAGTTCCTCGAGCTTGGTCTTGAAGTTCCCTTTTGCGATCGGATCGGGAGCTTTATCCATCTGCGATCGGAGCGTATCGCTTTCGGCCTTCTTGTCGTTCAGGAAGCGGATGTAATCAAGGAAGAGCTGATTCTCCCTGGAATTCTTCACCAGCAGTTTCAGCAGCAGATCGTCCTTGTGGGTGATCATTTCGATCACCGGTTCGTTCACGATCAGTTGAAAATACTTCGATCCAGGAACGACAATTGCGTAGACACCGGCCTTATACCCCCGATCGCTGTTGAACTTCACATTCCCCTCGGCATCGGCGACCGCCGTATCGGCGTAGTAAAGCTTGTTGCCATAGTAGTTCGCGAGGTAGATCGTATCCCTGGCGGCACCATTTATCTGTACGCCTATCGATCGCTTTGGGCCTTGGACGTGTGCGTGGACAAGGCCGCAGAGAAGGAAAAGGGCTACGATGCTGGCGAAGTGGCGATTGAGCATGGCGGGAAATTAAAGATCGGTCCGTAGCGCAGCCTTGAGATCTGTTACAGATCGACATCGGCTATGCAACCTGCGTCTTGAACTCGCTGGTGAAATGGAAAGTGATCTCCGGATTGTTCCGTCTCTCCAGATCGAGCATGTATTGGCTCGGCGCGATGAAGACAGGATTTCCATCCTTGTCCTGCACGATCTGCTGGGCCTTCATCCGGATGAATTTTTCCAACTCGATCTCAGAACTGCTTGTGAGCCAGCAGGCTTTGTAGGCCGGTATCGCCTGAAAGGCACATTTTGCACCATATTCATGTTCCAGCCGGTAGTTGATCACTTCGAACTGCAGTTCGCCAACGCAGCCCACGATCTTCTTGTTCCCGGGTTGCTGGGTGAAGAGCTGCGCCACACCTTCATCTGTAAGCTGGCGGATCCCCTTGTCCAACTGTTTGGTCTTCATGGGATCGAGGTTGACGAGTTCACGGAAAAGTTCCGGGGAGAAGGCGGGGATGCCGCGGAAATTGAACTTGGATCCTTCCGTGAGCGTGTCGCCGATCTTGAAATTGCCTGTATCGAAAAGGCCGATCACATCGCCGGGCCAGGCTTCCTCCACGATGCTTTTCGCTGCAGCAAGGAATGATGTGGGGGTGGCGAAACGTAACTGCTTATCGAGCCGCACGTGATAGTAATAGGTATTGCGCTGGAATTTGCCGGAACAGATCCGCAGAAAGGCGATGCGATCGCGGTGGTTCGGATCGAGGTTCGCGTGGATCTTGAAGACGAAGCCGCTGAATTTCGGTTCCTCCGGATCGACCTCGCCGATATCGGTCGGACGTGGTTGGGGTGAAGGAGCGATGTCGGTGAAGGCATCGAGCACTTCCTTCACACCGAAATTGTTGAACGCGCTTCCGAAGAAGACAGGTGCGATCCTTCCTTCGCGATAGGCCTGGATGTTGAGCGGATCGTAAACACCTTCGATCAGGTCGACATCTTCGCGCAACTGGGCAGCTGGATCTTTTCCGATATTCTCTTCCAGGATCGGATCGGTGAGCGAATCGATCCGCACGCTGCTGTGTTCCACTTTCGTTTTTCCCGGCTCGAAGATGCGCAGGCCGTTGCTGTACATGTCATAGACACCTTTGAAGGTGGCCCCGATCCCGATCGGCCAGCTCATCGGTCGAACTTTGATCGAGAGTTTTTCCTCGAGTTCATCGAGCAGATCGAAGGGATCGCGTCCTTCCAGATCGAGCTTGTTGATGAAGACGATCACAGGTGTGTTCCGCATGCGGCACACTTCCATCAATCGTTCGGTCTGTGCCTCAACGCCTTTTACGCAATCGATCACCAGAACCACACTGTCCACGGCCGTAAGCGTTCGATAAGTATCCTCGGCGAAATCGCGGTGACCGGGTGTATCAAGAAGGTTGATGAGCTTTCCACCGTATTCGAATGTCATCACCGAGGTGCTTACGCTGATCCCGCGCTGGCGTTCGATCTCCATGAAATCGCTTGTGGCGCCGCGGCGGATCTTGTTGTTCTTCACCGCGCCGGCCGTTTGGATCGCGCCACCGTAGAGAAGGAATTTCTCCGTAAGTGTTGTCTTGCCCGCATCGGGGTGGGAGATGATGGCGAATGTGCGGCGGTGATCGATCTTTTCCTTCAACGACATTGTGGGCCCTGCAAAAAGTATCGCAAAGGTACCGGAATGATCGCGTGGGATCCCTGGAAAAGCTGCGCCATTCCAATGGACCCGATTATGGTACAGATAACTTTGTGTCCCGTTTATCCCACCTACATGCTGAAAAGAACATTACTCTTCACTTCGATCTTTCTACTTGGCGGGCATTGGATCGGTGCCCAGACTTCCATCGCACTTGTGCCGGAGGCCACCGGCCTGGATGATATCGTGGACATATCACATGCCGGCGATGAACGGATCTTCTGCACGCTTCAACCCGGAACGATCATGATCGTTCTGAACGGTTCGGTGTTGCCGATGCCGTTCCTGGATATCACCGATCGAGTGACCTTCGGCGGTGAACGTGGACTGCTCGGCCTCGCTTTCGATCCGAATTTCGACACCAATGGCTGGTTC
>JAEYYE010000029.1 GCA_023430945.1 Bacteroidota bacterium | reverse complement strand
TCGCGGCGTGGCCGATCATCACGACGCTCGCGGCGTTCGCCACCATCACCGTTATCGGCACGTTCCACGTAACCTTCGGGCTTCGGCAATAGAACACGGCGGCTCAGTTTCAGCTTTCCGCTGCGCGGATCTTTTCCGGTCACCTGGAATTCCACCATGTCGCCTTCCTTCAGCACATCCTCCACGCGCTCGATCCGTTTCCAATCGAGTTCGCTCACGTGAAGCAAACCGTCGGTGCCGGGCAATACTTCCACGAACGCGCCATACGGCATGATCGTTTTCACTTTGCCTTTGTAAGTGGCGCCAACTTCCGCCTGTGCCGGGTTCGCGATCGCGTTCACACGCGCCAGGGCCGCATCGATGCTGGCCTTGTTCTCGCTCATGATCTCCACCACGCCGCGGCCATCCACTTCGTCGATCGAGATGTGCGCGCCTGTTTCCGCCTGGATCTCCTGGATCACACGGCCGCCTGGCCCGATCACAGCGCCGATCGATTCCTTCGGGATCTCGATGGTGATGATCCGTGGTGCGTGCGCCTTGTAATCTTCACGCGGCTGATCGAGCGTCTTCAGCATTTCCTGCAATATGTGCAGGCGGCCAACGCGCGCCTGCTCCAGCGCTTGTGCAAGTACTTCATACGGAAGCCCATCGACCTTCATATCCATCTGCGTCGCGGTGATGCCTTTCGCGGTTCCGCAGATCTTGAAATCCATGTCGCCGAGGAAATCCTCATCGCCAAGGATATCGCTGAGGATCGCATGACGCGTGCCATCGCTGATCATCCCCATTGCGATACCGCTCACCGGCGCACTGATCTTCACTCCGGCATCCATCAGCGCAAGTGTTCCGCTGCAAACAGTGGCCATGGAGCTCGATCCATTGCTTTCAAGGATGTCGCAGTTCAGGCGGATCGTATACGGATTGGTCGGAAGACCGGGGATCACCGGCTTCAAGGCGCGGAGCGCCAGATTTCCGTGACCGACTTCACGACGGCCGGGGCCGCGGATCGGTTTTACTTCACCGGTACTGAAGCTCGGGAAGTTGTAATGCAGCATGAAGTTCTCGCTGCCCTTCTTCGTTGCCAGATCAACGGTCTGTTCATCCATGGAGGAACCGAGGGTTACCATGTTGATCGCCTGCGTTTCACCACGGGTGAAGATGGCGCTGCCGTGTGTTCCAGGCAGCACATCCACTTCGCTCCAGATCGGGCGGATCTCATCGGTGCGGCGGCCATCAAGGCGCTTTCCGTGATCGAGCACAACGTTCCTCACGGCCTTCTTCTGTACTTTCTTGAAATAGCGCGCGAGCATCGCTTTGTCCGCGACCAGGATCTCCTCATCGGTGAGCGTTGCCATGAAATCGTCCTTCACCTGCTTGAAATTCGCGCCACGCTCTTCCTTCGAGCTGGGATTCATCGCCAGATCATAATAGCGCTGGTAGCAGAATTCATAGATCCGCTTCTCCAATTCCGGGTTCACCGCTTCATGCTCGTAGGTGCGCTTGGGCTGGCTCTTCGCCACCGCCGCGCCGAATTCGGCAAGTGCGTTGCACTGCATCTGGATCACCTCATGACCGCGCTTGATCGCCTCGATCATGTCGGCCTCCTGCACTTCCTTCATCTCACCTTCCACCATCAGGATGTCGCGGCTGGTACCAGCCACGATCAGGTCGATGTCGGCCTTCTCCATTTCGCCCATTTCGGGGTTGATCACCCAGCGGCCATCGATCCGTGCCACGCGTACTTCGCTCACCGGTCCGGCGAACGGGATGTCGCTCACCGCGATAGCTGCGGAAGCGGCCAGGCAGGCGATGGCATCGGAAGGATTTCTCTTATCGCTGCTCATCAGCGAGATGATCACCTGGGTATCGCCATGGTAATCATCGGGGAACAGCGGGCGGATCGCCCGATCCACCAGGCGGCTTGTGAGCACTTCGTGATCGCTGGGGCGTGATTCGCGCTTGAAGTAACCACCGGGGAAACGGCCGGCAGCGCTGAATTTCTCCCTGTATTCCACCTGCAGGGGCAGGAAATCGATCCCTTCACGGGCTTCCTTGGTAGCGACAACGGTCGCCAGCAGGATCGTATCGCCGATCCGAACGGTGACCGATCCATCTGCCTGTTTGGCCAGCACGCCGGTCTCCAGCGTGATGTTGCGGCCATCGGGCATTTCGATGGTGCGGGTAATTCCTTGTGGTCTCATTCTTTTCTCTTCGTTTACCTCTTGTTGGGGCGTGAGATCCCACGCCCGGTCCTCTTATTTGCTGCGTGAGATCTCACGCTTTCCTGACCCTCTCAGGAGTTCGGTATAAAGAAAGGGGCGACCGTGAAAACGATCGCCCCCTTTCGATCCAAATTCTTTCAAACCTGTGCTCATGGATCTGCCAGAATACTGGCAAACCCCTGAATTACTTACGCAGGCCCAGTTTCCCGATGATGGCACGATACCGTTCGATATCGTACATCTTCAGGTAAGCGAGCAGTTGCTTGCGCTTGCCCACCAGTGTGACCAGGGCCTTTTCAGTGCCGTGGTCCTTCTTGTTCGCTTTCAAATGGCCGGTGAGGTGATTGATGCGCTGGGTGAAGAGCGCGATCTGGCTTTCAGCGGCGCCGGTGTTCTTCGCGGAACCCCCGTGCTGCTTGAAGATCTCCTTCTTGGCTTCGGTTGTCAGGTACATGGTCGTGTTCGAAACAGGCGGCAAAGATAGAAGTTTTTGCTTATGGTGGATCGGGTGGTCGTCTGATCTGAATTTCGATCCGAAGGAGCTGGAATAGACCACTATCTCTTCGTGCTCACCTTCTTTTTCACTCTTTGTCCAGTCATCGGCTTCGATCTGTGTTTGGGATCGATCTCGGCGAGACGCGATCGCAGCCGATCGATCACCTCATTACGCACAGCGGTAGTAAGAAATCCCTTCAAGGAAAGATGTTCGTTCAAACCTTCCCAGCCGATCGCAGTGCCAGCAGCGATGATCTCCCAGCCATCGAGTTGCGCTTGGTCGGCCTTCGCCAGCCGGGGGAAATGATCGGTGCGCACCATCATCGGTTCGCCTGTGTTGAGCATCACTACCAGCACACCTTGGTGTGCCAACGGTTCAACTTCCACTATTCGCAGGCCTCCTTCGTGGATCAACCGATCCAGGGGATCATCTGAACGCAGGTCAGCCTTTGGTGCCGAAGTGCGCGTGCCACGCTTTGAGGAGATGGGCATGGTGAACGTGTATCAATTGTTTGATCCGCCTGCGCTGAGCGACATTGAAACCGTATGAGAATTTCTCATCAGGTTCGGGCTGCAACCACCATTTGGCAGTTCCGCCACCTTTGCTGACATGCACATGTGGCGGTTCGGCGTTCTCATTGCTGAAAAAATAGAAGCTGTAGCCATCTTCGAGCAGCGGCTTGGGCGTCATCGACTTTCAAAGATAATTCCAGGAGGATCAGATACCATTTCGCAACTTCCCCAAGATCCCCTTCGCCGCAATCGGGATCCGCGTTCCGGGTCCATATACATCGAAGCAACCAGCCTCTTTCAGGAACGCATGGTCCTTCGGCGGGATCACGCCCCCGGCAACAACAAGAATGTCACCGCGATCGTACGTTTCCTTCAATTCACGGATCACTTCCGGAACAAGCGTTTTATGTCCGCCGGCAAGGCTGCTGATGCCGAGAACATGCACATCGTTCTCGATCGCCTGCCGCGCCACTTCCTGCGGTGTTTGGAACAACGGTCCGATGTCCACATCGAAACCGATATCGGCGAACGATGTGGCGATCACCTTCGCGCCGCGATCGTGCCCGTCCTGGCCCATTTTCGCAACGAGGATCCGCGGGCGGCGGCCTGCCTGCGCTGCGAATTCGTTGGCCAGACGCATGGCCTCGTTCATCTCGGGATCTTGCATGGCTTCCGCGGAATAGACACCACTGATGCTGCGTGGCACGGCGTGATAACGGCCGAAGACTTTTTCGAGGGCATCGCTTATTTCTCCCAAGGTTGCACGGTGGCGGGCGGCGACGACCGCGAGCTCGAGCAGGTTCGAGTCGTAAGTCTGAAGTCTGAAGTCGGAAGTAATACCCGCATCTGACTTCTGACTTCCGACTTCCAACTTCTGACCGGCAGCATCAAACAACGCCTCCAGCGCCTCCTTCACCGCACCTTCATCTCTTCCCGCGCGCACCGCATTCAACCGACGGATCTGGCTTTCGCGCACTGCGCTGTTGTCCACTTCGAGCAGTTCCAGATCGGTCTCTTCCTTGATCTTGTACGCGTTCACACCGATGATCTTGTCCTTGCCGGTATCGATCCGCGCTTGTCTTCGCGCAGCAGCTTCTTCGATCCGCATCTTAGGCAGGCCGGTCCCGATCGCCTTGCTCATCCCGCCGAGCTTTTCCACTTCTTCGATCCGTGCCCAGGCTTTATGCACCAGCTCATGCGTCAGGCGTTCCACGTAATAGCTTCCACCGAGCGGATCGATGAATTTGGTGATGCCGCTCTGCTTCTGCAGATAGAGCTGCGTGTCACGGGCGATCTTGGCGCTGAAATCCGTGGGCAATGCGATCGCTTCATCCAATGAATTCGTGTGCAACGATTGTGTTCCACCGAGTGCTGCTGCCAGTGCTTCGATCGTTGTGCGCGCCACGTTGTTGAACGGATCCTGCGCGGTGAGGCTCCAGCCGCTGGTCTGGCAATGAGTGCGCAACGCAAGGCTCTTGTTGTCCGTTGCGCCGATCTCCTTCAGAAGCTTCGCCCAGAGCAGACGTCCGGCGCGCATCTTGGCAACTTCCATGAACAGGTCCATGCCGATGCCCCAGAAGAAGCTCAATCGCGGCGCGAATTCATCCACCTTCATTCCGGCAGCGATCCCGGTGCGCACGTATTCGATGCCATCGGCAAGCGTATAGGCGAGTTCCAGATCGGCGGGCGCGCCGGCCTCGTGCATGTGATAACCGCTTATGCTGATGCTGTTGAATTTCGGCATCCTGCGCGCGCAATACGAGAAGATGTCGCCTACTATCCGCATGCTCGGGCCAGGCGGATAGATGTACGTGTTGCGCACCATGAACTCCTTGAGGATGTCGTTCTGGATGGTGCCCTGCAGTTGTTCCGGGGTCACGCCTTGTTCTTCCGCAGCGACGATGAAGAAGGCCATGATCGGAAGCACTGCGCCGTTCATGGTCATGCTCACGCTCATCTTGTGCAACGGGATGCTGTCGAAGAGGATCTTCATGTCCTCCACGGAGCTGATCGCCACGCCTGCCTTGCCGACATCGCCGGTCACCCGCGGATGATCGCTGTCGTAGCC
>JAEYYE010000309.1 GCA_023430945.1 Bacteroidota bacterium | reverse complement strand
GGCGAAATGGAGCGCGTTATCGAGCATCACATCGCCGCTCAAGACCACCCCTGGCCGATCGATGGTGACCTTCCCGATCACCATTTGATCGATCCCTTCGCGCTGCAGGTTCTTCACCGCCGTGGCGGTGGGACAGAACAGCCAGGTGCTGCAGTGATCGGTAAGGATCCTGTTGATCTCTTCAGGCATCCCTTTGTTGAACGATCGCAATCCCGCCTCGATATGGGCCACGGGCACATGCATCTTCGCTGCTGCGATCGATCCGGCCAGCGTGCTGTTCGTATCACCATACACCACCACCACATCCGGCCGCACTTCGGTGATCGCCTTTTCAATGCCTTCCAGCATCTGCGCGGTCTGTACGGCATGTGGCGCCGATCCCACGTTCAGTTGAATGGCGGGACCTGGCAGGCCGAGCTCGGTGAAGAAGTCGCCGGACATTCCCGCATCGTAATGCTGGCCGGTGTGAAGCACGATCTCTTCGAGATGGTCCTTGGATCCTTCACCGATCGCACGGTGCAGTGCCGCCGCCTTTATGATCTGCGGACGTGCACCAATGATCGTAAGTAACCGGATCGGTCTGGACATCAAAGCATGCCGTTGTCGGCGAAGCTATAGTAGCCCGATGATGTGAGGATGAGATGATCGTGCACGCCGATATCGAGGAGCCTGCCACCTTCGGTAAGTTTCCGCGTAAGCTTGATGTCCTCCTCGCTCGGGCGAAGTTGCCCGCTGGGATGATTGTGACACAGGATCACTGACGAAGCCCGTTTATCAAGCGCGGCCTTGAAGATCATTTTTGGATCGGCCACGGTGCCGTGCATGCCACCCTGGCTGATCCGGCAACGCTCCAGAAGGCGATTGCCACGATCGAGCAGGAGCAGCCAGAATTCCTCGTGCGAAAGGTCGGAGAGCATCGGGCGGATCTGTTCGTAGGCCGAAGCACTTGAGGTTATGGACGCCCGTTCGGCCGGTTCGGCCGATCGGCGCCGGCGGCCAAGTTCCAGCGCGGCCACGATGCTGATCGCCTTCGCTTCACCCACGCCATTGAATTTCATCAGATCTTCCACGCCCAGCCTGCTCAAGCGGAAAAGATCGTTCGATACGCTTACCATGATCCGCTTGGCCAGATCAAGGGCGCTTTCCTTCGTACTTCCCGATCGGATCAGGATCGCGATCAATTCGGCATCGGAAAGTGCGATCGCACCACGCGACATCAGTTTTTCGCGTGGCTGATCGTCCTGCGCCCAATCGCGTATGCTCAGTCTTTCGATCTTTTCCTCCTGCCGATCCATCGGTACTGAAAAAGGAACAGGTCCCCGAATGGAGGACCTGTACAAATTAGCAGCCGAAGTGAGGATCACTTCAAGCCGTTGACGTAGCGCTTGAGGGACGATTTCAGGTTCGATGCCTTGTTGCGGTGGATCACATTGGTCTTCGCCAGCTTGTCCAGCATGGAGGTCACCTCCGGAACGAGCTTTTCAGCCTCCTTCTTATCGGTGGTGGCGCGCAGCTTGCGAACTGCATTACGCGTGGTCTTGTGCTGGTAACGGTTGCGCTCGTTGCGGGCTTCCGTCTGGCGTACGCGCTTGAGGGCTGACTTGTGATTGGCCATGTCTTCCTGTTCCTTTTTCCCGAAAAGGGATCGCAAATATAGGAGTCTTTTCCGATCGGGGCTTCAACGGAACAAAAAAGGCCGGTCACCCGGCCTTCTGTTGATCCAAAGATCGCTCAATATGCGTTGGGATCCTTGCCGAGCATGTTGGTCACCGTTTTCACCACGATCTTCAGATCCAGCCAGAACGACCAGTTCTCAAGGTACCAAACATCCAGTTCCACGCGGCGCTCCATCAATTCGGGGGTGCGCGTTTCGCCACGGAAACCGTTCACCTGGGCCCAGCCGGTGATGCCCGGGCGTACGAAATGGCGCACCATGTACTTGTCGATGATGTCGCGGTACTGATCGTTGAGGCGAAGCGGGTGCGGACGCGGACCCACGATGCTCATGTGACCGAACAATACATTGATGAACTGCGGAAGCTCATCCAGGTTGCTCTTCCGCAGGAAGCGCCCGATCGGTGTAACGCGCGGATCGTTCTTGGTGGCCTGTTTGGAATCGGCTTCGTCGTTCATGCGCATGCTGCGGAATTTCCAGCAGGCGAATTCCTTATTGTCACGGCCGAGACGCATCTGCTTGAAAAATACCGGTCCTTTGCTTGAAAGCTTCACCAACAGCGCGAGGATCGGGAAGAGCCATGTGAAGATGAAGAGGATCACACCAAGTGAGAACACGATATCGAAGGCGCGTTTCACCTGGCGGTTCTCGGGAAGATCCAGCGGTTCGCGGCGCAACTTGCTCACCGGCACGGCGCCATGGAACTCCAGATCGGAGGTCTTCACCACCGGTATGAAGCTTTCGGCGCTCGGGATCACGCGGAAACGGATCGTGTTGCGCTCACAGAATTCCATCAATTCGGTGATCTCAGCGCGGCGTGTGCCGGGTAGTGCACAGTAAACGATGTCGATACGGTTCTGGATGGCGTAGGCCTTTGCGGCCTCCACATCGCCGATCTGCCTTTTGCCGAGCGGCCCAGCGAGCGGTTGATCGTTGAAGATGCCGCAGAAACGGTAGCCGCGCACGGTCTGATCCTCGCAGTACTGGAAGATCTCCTCCGCCGCAGGGCCGTCGCCAACGATGATGAGATCCTTCACCGTGGTGAGGGTCTCCAGGGCGAGAACCTTTGTCAATCCTGTTTGCACGTGCTGTAGCGAGAACCTGCCATTCCGAAGCAAGGTAGACAATTCGCTTGCGAGCTCCGCGCCCACCGCCACTCTTCCATCAACCTGACTTGTAGTAGAGATTGTCTTGTCCATGTGCTGTCGTATCAGTGCCCCGGGTTCAAAAGTATGTATATGGACAAAGC
>JAEYYE010000291.1 GCA_023430945.1 Bacteroidota bacterium | reverse complement strand
AAGTAGGCGAAGATCATGTTCTCGATGAAGATCGCCTTTACGAAGATGTTGATGAGGTTCATGGTTGGTTCATTTGATCAGATCAGACCTCCTCGATCAATTTGGTATTCTTCGAGCGCTGGATCCATATGATGATACCTACGATCACCAGGGCCATCGGTGGAAGGATCATCAGGTTGTTGTTCATGTAACCCGCGCCGTAGATCCCGGTGCCGGCCGTTGCATCACCGAGGATCTGGTAACCAAGCAGCGATCCCGATCCGAACAGTTCACGGAAGAAGGCAACCACCACGAGGATCCAGGCGTAACCGAGCGAGTTGCCCAACCCATCCAAGGCGCTTGGTCCCACCTTGTTGCCCATGGCGAACGCCTCGAAGCGGCCCATGATGATACAATTGGTGATGATAAGGCCCACGTAAACACCCACCTGCTTGCTCACATCATAGACATACGCCTTCAGCACGATATCCACCAGGGTCACCAGACCGGCGGCGATCACCAATTGCGCGATGATCCTGATGCGGCCGGGGATCACATTACGCAATGCACTGATCACCATGTTACCCACAACAACAACAGCGAGAACGCTCAGGCTCATCACCACGGCGTTGCTGATCTTCACGGTGATCGCAAGGGCTGAACAGATCCCCAACACCTGCACGGTGATGGGGTTGCTGTCGTTCAGCGGATCGGTGACCAGCTTGCGGTTCTTCTTGCTGAAAAGCCCTTCCTTCGGCTTCTCTACAACGGCCGGTGTTGCTGTACTCATTGCTGCTGTGTGTTTTGATCGGCCATGCTTGTGCTTGGGATCGATGTTCCGATCGATGCCTGCCCGCCGGTGGCCTCCTTCAAATACCGATCGTAGACCGCGAGCGACCGTTTCAACATCTCATGTACGCCCTGGCTCGTGATGGTCCCGCCTGAAATGCCATCCACGCCATGCGGGTCCTGTGTCTGCGTTCCACCTTTATAAACGGTGATGCTCTTGAATTCGCCTGTTTCCGTGGTGAAGGCCTTCCCTTCGAACTGCTCCTCGAAATAGGGTGTGGAGATCTCGGCTCCCAGACCCGGGGTCTCGCCCTTATGATCGAACGTACTTCCATAGATGGTACGGCCATCATCCTTCACTGAAACATAGCCCCAGACCGGCCCCCAAAGTCCGGTGCCCACCATGGGAAGCACATACAAGGTCTGCCCTTCATGCTTTCCGATATAGACCGGATACTTCATCTCCTCGGCCTTGATCTCGCCGGCCTTCCAGCTCTTGTACTGCATGAGCACATCGGAAGTGAAGGCATCGCCCGTTAGCGGATCCTTGTTACCACCTTCGATCACATGCCCCTCATGATCTAGCATGAGCGTTTCGGTGATCGTGCTCTTATAGATGTCCGGAGCGGCATCCCGTTCCACTTCCACGTTCATGGCCGCAAGGATGCTCTGCATCTTCTCCCGGCGCACGTTCTCATCATGCTCGGGCTTCAAGCCCAGATAGGTAACCGCCAGTGATACGCCCACCACCACCACCAGAACGATCGCGAAGATGAACGTGAACCCGTTGCTGTTCTTATCGAATGCCATGTGCTACGCGGTTTGCAGTTTCTCAGCCCGTTTCAACCGGCGCTTCACGTTCGCCTCCACCACATAATGGTCGATAAGCGGTGCCATCACGTTCATTAACAGGATCGCCAGCATAACGCCTTCCGGGTAGGCCGGGTTCACCACACGGATCATGATCGAGAAGAAGCCCACGAAGAACCCGAAGATCCATTTGCCGGTATTGGTCTGTGAAGCCGTTACCGGATCGGTGGCCATGAAGGTGAGGCCGAACATGAAACCACCGAGAACGATCTGGTGCATGATCGGCACCTGCATGTAGTCGTTGCCGATCGAAGGACCCACCATGTTGAAGATCCAGGCCATGGTGACGCCACCGATCAAAGTGGCCGCCATGATGCGCCAGCTGCCGATCCCCGTAAGCACCAGGATGAAAACACCGATCAGGCAGGCGAACGCGCTCGTTTCACCGATGCTGCCTGCCTCGAACCCCCAGAATGAATCCCAGAACGATGTGATCTTATCAACCTCGCCGGTAGCTGCAAGCCCAAGGGAGGTGGCCCCGCTGAAACCATCCACCAGTGTTTGTCCTTCACGTGGCGTGGCATCGATCCACACCTTGTCTCCGCTCATCATGGTGGGATAGGCGAAGAAGAGGAATGCGCGCGCGGTGAGCGCGGGGTTCAGGATGTTCATGCCCGTTCCACCGAACACTTCCTTCCCGATCACCACGGCGAACGCGGTCCCGATCGCGACCTGCCACAGCGGTACTTCCACCGGCATGATCAGCGGGATCAACATGCCGCTCACGAGAAAACCTTCCTGGATCGGATGGCCTTTGATGGTGCAGAACAGGAATTCGATCCCCAGGCCAACGCCGTAGCTCACCACGATGATCGGCAGCACACGAACCAGACCATGCAGGAATTTCTCCCAGAACCCTTCATCGCGCCCGATGAATTCGCCCATGGCGAGGTAATGCTGGTGACCCACGTTCCACATGCCGAAGAGCAGGCAGGGGATCATCGCCAGGATCACGATGGACATCGTCCTTTTCAGATCGATGCCATCGCGGATGTGCGCGCCACGCACCGTGGGGTGGCCGGGAGTGAAGAGAAATGTCTCCAGGCCATCGAACACCCAGTGCAGCTTTTCAAGCTTTCCGCCTTTAGCAAAGGCCGGCCTTGCATTGTCAACAAGCTTTCGCAGTGCTTTCACGGATCGGGCTTAGGTGGTTTCCTTCTTTAGAATGTCGAGGCCGGTGCGGATGATGTTCTGCGAGTTGATCTTGCTGGTGCACACGAACTCGCAAAGGGCGAAATCCTCCGGTGCCACTTCATACAGACCAAGTTGCTCCATCCGATCGATGTCGTTCACCAGGATCGACTTCAGCAAATGCACGGGATATATATCGAACGGGAACACCGGATCGTACTGGCCGCTCATCACGAACGCGCGCTCCTCCCCGTTCTGGTTGGTATCCATATCGAACTTCTTACCCGGCATGAGCCATGCGGGGAAGCTGCGGCTGGCGCTGAATTTGTCGAAACCCGGGCTTGCCCAACCTTCGGTGATGAAGAATTTCGGCTCGTCGCCTTCGGGGATCACCGTGATCTGCTGGTGGTAGAAACCCAGGAACCCATCGTTCTCCACGCGATCTCCGGTAAGCACATTGCCGCTGATGATGCGAACCTCATCGCTCACCTGTCCTACGATATCCTTTACAGGAGCTCCGGAGATCGTGCGGAAATACTTCCGATCCTTCGCGCGGCTGCCGGTGACGGCAACGATGCGTTTGGCGTCATAAACGCCTTTGCGGAACAAACGGCCGATCACGATCACGTCCTGTGGGTTGACCACCCACACCACTTCGCCTTTGTTGATCGGGCTGATCTTGTGGATCTGCGGACCAACGTTGCCGGCCGGGTGTGGACCGCTGAACGTGTTGATCACCACGCCTTTGGCATTCAGGAATTCGGCCGCCTTAGTATCCGGACTTACACCGAGATATACTTTGCCTTTGGTGAGCTTCGCGAGCGCGTTCAATCCGGTCTGAAAGTCATCGCCCTGACCGCGCACCACCACATCCATATCAGGCCCGAGCGGATTGCTGTCGAAACAGGAGATGAAGATCGCTTTGGGATCGCCTGCCGGATCGGCCACGATATCGAAAGGACGTTGCCTGATCACCGGCCATACACCGCTCTTCAGCAGTTTCTGGATGATCGTTTCACGGTTCATCGTGGAAGGATCACCGGTGCCGAACTGTTCGTATTGCGGCTGCGCATCTGCAAGCACGCGCACTTCCATCACGCGCCGCTTCTCGCCGCGCACCACTTCGGCGACCTCACCGCTCACAGGACTTGTATACTGCACCCGTTTGTTGTACTTATCCACGAAAAGGATGCTTCCTGCGTTCACACGATCGCCGGGTTTAACGATCACCTTGGGCACCAAGCCATGGAAGTCGGTCGGTTTCACCGCAACGACCTTCGGTGGATCGGACTGTACAAGAACCTTCTCTGCTTCGCCCTTCAGGCGGATATCTAGGCCTTTGCCGATCTTGATGGTCTTGGACATGTACGCTGGTAGAATGCCTTGAGCTTAAGGCCCGGCAAAATTAGATATCTTTCGATGCCCGGCCAAAGTAATCCAAATTGTCGTCCATCCCCCCCTTTCACCCTTCGCCGTTGAAGCGAAGAGGCATGCTGATCCGATCCCTGTTGCTCCTATCGATCCACGGTGCGTTGCAGGGTTGTGGCACCACCCCGCCAGCCGTGGCTTCCACCGGTGATCCCGTACCTGACTACTGGTCTTCCAACGAAATGAAGATGGAGGATCAGGTGTACAGCCCCACGATCCACACGGTGCAGCTCTTCAAGCGCGGCTTCGAACTGGCCCCGCCGATCATCGAGCTGGGCTCGGCCGATCAGCTCGTGCTGCGTTTCGATGATCTTCAACCCAACAACGAGAATTTCTCCTATACCGTGGTGCATTGCGATGCGCTCTGGCAGCCGAGCGATCTATTATCGGGACAATACCTCACCGGTGCGCTCAACGACTACATCCCGGCCGGAAGATTGAGCTTTAACACCCTGCAACCGTTCATCCATTACGAGATCATGCTGCCCAATGACATGATGCAGATCTCGCGATCGGGAAACTACATTTTGAAGGTCTATCGCGCCGATGATCCGGAAGACCTGGTGCTCACGCGGCGTTTCATGGTATTCGAGCAACAGGTGCAGGTCGATGCGCAGATCGTGGCGAGCCGCAATGTGGACATGCGTGACATAGCGCACCAGGTGGACCTGGTGGTGCGGCATCCCGCACTGCCGGTGCAGGATCCCTTCAGCGAGATCCATGTTTCGGTGCTCCAGAACATGCGGTGGGAGGATCTGCGATCGGGATTGAAACCGCGCTTCGTGCGCGGCACCGAATTGATCTACGATCATCCGGAGCAGGCGCTGTTCCTTGCTGGGAACGAATACAGGAATTTCGATCTGAAGGATCTTCGTTTCCTCACGCAACGCGTGCAGCGGATCGTTCCCGGACCCGGACAAGGCGTATATGAAGCGTTCATTCTTCCAGAAGAAAAACGCAACATCAGCATCTACCTCGACCGGCAGGACATCAATGGCAAATTCTTCATCCGGAACGACATTGTTGATGGTGATCCCCTCGGCGCTGATTACGCGATGGTGCATTTCAAACTCCCGATGGACGAACCGCTGATGGATGAGCTCTTCGTATACGGAGGTTTCAGTGACTTCCAATGCCGGAAAGAGAATAGAATGACATGGTCACCGCAGGAAAAAGGCTACCTCGCCTCGATCCTCCTGAAGCAAGGCCTTTACGATTTCTCGTTCGTGACACTTCCGCCGGGAGCGACTTCGGCCGATATCGCGGCGATCGAAGGATCGCATTTCCAGACGGAGAACGATTACCTGGTACTTGTGTACTTCACCGATCACCGCCAGCGCGCCGATCGGTTGGTGGGCGTAAGGTTCTTGAACAGCAGGCGAGGCTGATCATCATGGGAATTCATGCTATTGGTTCTCCAAAATGATCTCATCCAATAAAGATCATCTATTGGATATGCTTCACAAGTTGGAGAAGCGATCCCTCTTTACCTGTCTCATCGTTCAACCGAAAGGGACCAGACTTTACATACTGAAG
>JAEYYE010000240.1 GCA_023430945.1 Bacteroidota bacterium | reverse complement strand
CTTCAGCGCCGCGATCATCATCCTTTGGGGCTGGAAGTACGCGTTCGTCGCGGCGGGGATCGGCATGTTCATCGGTGTGATCATCTTCCTTCTCGGCACGCGGCATTATCGCGCGGCGGACGTGAAGAAGGAGATGACCAAGGAGGATATGCCGTTCGGCCGGATCCTGGTGACCATTTTGCTCCCCTCGGTGATCGCAGGTGTGATCGGTTGGATCATTCCTGGCAACATCTTCCAATCGGACAGCAACGATGCGTTCATCTTCGCATGCATTCCCGTGATCTATTTCTTCGCTTCGCTCTATTTCCGCGCGGAACGATCTGAGAAGAGACCGATCGCGGCGCTGCTTGCCATTTTCGCTGCGGTCATCATGTTCTGGGCGGTGTTCAAGCAGAATGGCACCGCACTCACGATCTGGGCCGACACGTACACCGATCGCGAAGTTTCGGGGACGCTGGGTGAAGTCTTCAGCGGCGTTTATCTCGCTGATGAACTGGAATACAAGAAGGATTCAGTGGAACTATACGATGATCAATTCCGCCTGCAAAAGCAGGATGGAAAGGTGATCAAGGAGTACAACTATCCGCCGTATTTCAAGAATGTGGATCCATCCAAATTGCCGGAGGACGGTGAGTCGGCCACGCTCTGGTCCACGCCGCTCAGCCAGTCGATCAATCCAGGTTGGGTGATCATCCTTACACCGCTCGTCGTCGCGTTTTTCGCATTCCTGCGGAAGAAAGGGAAAGAGCCTTCAACACCCACCAAGATCGCGTTCGGTCTGTTGATCTCGGCGATCAGCGTGCTGGTGATGGTGTGGGCGGTGGAAGCTTCGGACAACGGCACGGTGAAGGCAAGCACGGGGTGGCTTATGGCGACCTACGGCGTGATCACGATCGGCGAATTGCTCCTGAGCCCGATGGGTCTTTCACTGGTCTCGAAGCTTAGTCCGGCGCGGCTCACCGCGCTCATGATGGGCGGCTGGTTCCTTTCCACTTCGATCGGGAACAAGCTCTCCGGCGTGCTCGCGACGCTTTGGGACAGTTACGAGGACAAGGCGAATTTCTTCTGGGTGAATTTCGCGCTGTTGATGGTGGCCACGCTGATCATGTTCGCCATGTTGAAATGGCTGAACCAGATCATGAAGGAAAAAGGCCTGCACTAGGTCCGATCCGCAGGTCAGCGCGAAGCGATCGAAGCCTGTTGCGTGCGCTCGATCGTGCCGGGGTAGCTCTGCAGCGCTTCGCGAAGGCATTCCACCGCGATCTGCAATTGCTGTTTCTCCAGCACGTAGGCGAGTCGCACCTGCTTGCGGCCTGTCGCTGGTTCAGCGTAGAAGCCGGTTGCCGGCGCCATCATCACCGTGTGGCCTTTGTGTTCGAAGGATTCCAACAGCCATTGACAGAACCGATCGGAATCATCGATCGGTAATTCGGCCACGCAATAGAACGCGCCTTTGGGCTTGGGGCAGATCACACCTTCGATCGTGTTCAATCCATCCACAAGAATGTCGCGGCGTTCGCGGTATTCCGTGATCACACTTTCAAAGTAGGAAGCCGGTGTCTTCAACGCAGCTTCGGAAGCGATCTGCCCGAAGGTCGGCGGGCTCAATCGCGCTTGAGCCATTTTCAGTACGGCGTTGTACAGATCGGCATTCCGGGTGATGAAAGCACCGACCCGCGCGCCACACATGCTGTAACGCTTGCTCACACTATCCACCAGCACCACGTTCTGCTCGATCCCTTTCAACGTCATGGTGCTGATGTGCTCGGCGCCATCGTAACAGAACTCGCGGTACACTTCATCAGCGAAGAGGTACAGGTCGTGTTTCTTCACGATGTCGCGAAGCGTTTCGAGCTCTTTCCGGCTGTACAGGTAACCAGTGGGATTGCCCGGATTGCAGATCAGGATGCCTTTGGTGCGCGGAGTGATCAGCTGCTCGAACGCATCGATCGGCGGAAGAGCGAAACCATCGTTGATCGTGCTGCGCACCGGCACCACCTTCACGCTTGCAGCGATCGCGAAGCTGTTGTAATTCGCGTAGTACGGCTCAGGAATGATCAGCTCGTCGCCCGGTTCGAAGCAAGCCATCATACCGAAGAGCAACGCCTCACTTCCGCCGTTCGTAACGATGATATGCTCATGCGTCACTTCGATCGCGTGCTGCCGGTAATATTCCGCGAGGCCCTTGCGATAGGTCTCGAAACCCGCGCTGTGGCTGTACTCGATCACTTTCCGATCCAGGTTGCGGATCGCATCCAGAGCCACTTCCGGCGTTTCGATGTCCGGCTGCCCGATGTTCAGGTGGATCACCTTGGTTCCGCGTTTCTTGGCGGCTTCGGCATACGGCACCAGTTTGCGGATCGGTGAAGCGGGCATCTGCCGGCCCTTGGTGGAGATCGATGGCATTTCTTCAGGTTTCGCCCGCAAAGTTCGGCTTTTCCTGCGTGAAAAGGGCGGTGCCCGGATCGGTACAAAAGAAGAGCCCCTCCGATCGGAGGGGCTCCAAGTTGTTCAATATCGATCGGTCTAGTTCTCCACCGGAGCCATCGGGCTCTGTTCCTTCACGGGTGAGGACGGGGTTTCCGGAGCGGCTTCAACGGTTCCCTTGATGCGCACGATCTTTTCAGGTGCGTTCTCGGCATTGCTGCTGATGGTCACGCTCTTGTTGATCGGACCGACGCGCTTGGTGTCGTACTTCACGGTAACGGTAGTGCTCTGGCCTGGCTTGATCGGTTCGGTATCGCACTTAGGAACTGTGCAACCGCAGCTGCCTTTGCAACTGGTGATGATCAGGGGAGCGGATCCCGTGTTGGTAACTGTGAACTCACAGGTACCATTCGCACCTTGTGGGATCGTGCCGTAGTCGTGCACTTCCTTGTCCACCGAGATCTGAGCGCCCGAGCCGCCTACCGGCTTGGCATTGTCTTGCGCGATCGCGCCAAGGAAAGCGGCGCTGAGGCCGAGCGAGAGCAGAAGCTTTTTCATCTTGTTCAATGTTGTTCGGTTATTGGCAGCGATCCCAAAATTATCAGGTATCGTGCCGGTTTTCTGGAGTTAACAGGACATTAACAGGGGAGGGGCGGAATGCTGTAGGCTGATGGCTGAAGGCTGAGGTTGAAGGTTGGAGGTTGAAGGTTGATAGCTAGAGCTCAACATGCAACTCCCCAAATACTTCAACTTCCAACTTCAATGCGTATGCCCTTCGTGACCGGTGGTGCCAGCCGCAGCTTCAACGGTGCCGCTGATCTTGATCTGTTTGGAAGGTTCGTTCTTTGCATTGCTGGTGATCGTGACCGTCTTGTTGAACGGACCAACGCGCTCCGTGTCGTATTTCACGGATACAGTGCTCTTCTCCCCGGGCTTGATCGGTTCCTTCTGACACTCGGGTACCGTGCAACCGCAGCTACCCTGGCATTGTGTGATCAGCAATGGTTGATCGCCGGTATTGGTCACCACGAAGGTGCGCACACCATCAGAGCCTTTTGCGATCGTTCCGTAATCCACCACTTCCTTGTCCACACTGATCATAGGGCCGGTGCCGCCCACCGGTTTCATTTCAGGTTGTGCGAATGCTGTGGCCGAGAAAAGGCCGATCGCCAGGGTGAGCAGAAAGTTCTTCATGGATCGAAGGTTTTGTTCTTTGTTACGCCGAAATTAGATGGGCATGTTCGCCGTGTTCCAGACCTTAACAGGAGATTAACAGCGTGCTTGACCATTGTGAGTTGTTCGTTGGTAGTTGCCAGGAATAATGGGTGGATCGGCTGCTCTCCGGACCCAGAGGTGCGTGAAGGATAGGAGCGGAAAACCCGCAGCGCAGCGAGGATTTGCAGCGTATAGCCTGACCCGAGGCTTTGCGAGGGACACGCCCAGATCAACTTGACACTTGCCACTTAAGACTTGCTGCTTCTCTACGTCCTTTCATACGGTGTGCGCCCCGTTCGTGTGATCGGCGCGGGCTTGCATTATCGTTCCATTTAGTTTCGATCCGCTAACAAGAGAAAATCGATCCGATCATGAGACAATTCCTCAAATTCATGCTGGCCTCCATGCTGGGCACTTTGCTGGTGGGCGCGTTGATGATCTTCATCCTGATCGGAACGATCGCAGCGCTGGGCGCAACGTTCGCATCCAAGGATGGTGCAACCACGATCAAGGATGGGTCGGTACTGCATATCACGCTGGACAAGGAGATCAGGGATCGCGGCAGCAAGGACCAGTTCGACATGGACTTCGGGCCGTTCCAGGCGAATGCGCACATCGGCCTCAACAACATCCTCGAAAGCCTGGAGCACGCCAAGACCGATGATAAGATCGAAGGGATCTACCTCGATCTGGTGATGGTGAACGGTGGTTTCGCAACGCTGAAGGAGATCCGTGAAAAGCTCATCGAGTTCAGGAATGAAAGCGGGAAACCGGTGATCGCGCACAGCGAATTCTATACGCAGGCCGCGTACTACCTGGCCACCGCTGCCGATGAGATCTACCTGCAACCGAAAGGCGATCTGGACTACCGTGGATTGAGCTCTGAATCGATGTTCCTGAAAGGCCTGTTCGACAAGTTGGATATCGACATCCAGTTGATCCGCGGAAGCAACAACAAGTTCAAGGCGTTCGGCGAAACATTCACCGAAGAGAAGATGAGCGAACCGAACCGCGAACAGATCCGCATGATCCTGCGCGACTTCTGGAACGAACACCTGGCAGCGGTATCCAGCGCGCGTAACATCGATCAGCAGCGATTGAACTTGATCGCCGATAGCATGCTCGTTCGCAGCGATATCTCTGCGATGGAACAAGGCTTTATCAATGGTGCGAAATATCTGGATGAAGTGCACGACATCATTCGTGAGCGGATGGATCTGAAAGTGGATGAGGAGGACAAGGAGATCGAGTTCGTTTCCTTGAAGGATTATTCGCGATCCTTTACCCCGAAGTCGAAAAAAGGCGGAGCGGCAGCAAGCAAGAACAAACTGGCGGTGATCTATGCTGAAGGATCGATCTCTTCAGGAAAGAATTCCGACGGCACGATCGGTAGCACAAGCCTGGGTGAAACGCTTCGCGAAGCACGCGAGGATGATGACATCAAGGCCGTTGTCTTCCGCGTGAATTCCCCCGGCGGAAGCGCACTGGCGAGCGAAGTGATCTGGCGTGAAGTGAAGATGATAGCCGAGAAGAAACCGATCGTGGTGAGCATGGGCGATGTGGCCGCATCAGGCGGATATTACATAAGTGCTCCCGCAACGAAGATCTACGCACAACCCACCACGATCACGGGTTCGATCGGGGTCTTCGGGATGATCCCCAACATGCAGGGCTTCTTCAACAACAAGCTCGGCATCACCTTCGATGGCGAGAAGACACATCGGTACGCCGACATGCTCACCGTAAGCCGTCCGCTGGACGATCAGGAATTGCGCATCATGCAACTGTACGTGGATGATATCTACGATACGTTCAAGAAGCGGGTGGCCGAAGGCCGTGGGATCGATGTTGCGATGGTGGACAGCATCGGCCAGGG
Organism: Bacteroidota bacterium; assembly: GCA_023430945.1. Lineage (GTDB taxonomy): Bacteria > Bacteroidota > Bacteroidia > Flavobacteriales_F > PHOS-HE28 > PHOS-HE28. The sequence continues at coordinate 2,128 of JAEYYE010000240.1, read as the reverse complement.
CCGTGTGTGGAGCGGAATGGAGGCAAAGAAACTTGGGTTGGTGGATGAGGTCGGCGGATTGGAAATGGCGATCGCAGAAGCAGCCAGGCTCGCCGAACTGGGTGATGAATATCGCAGGATCGAACTTCCGGTGCAGAAGGATTTCTTCGAGGAACTGATCGAACAGTTCGAGACGAGCGCGAAGACCTGGGCCGCGACCCAATTGCTAGGCGATGAGGATCTGAAGACCCTCGATCAGTTCAAGAAAGTGATGGAAGCGAAAAAGCAATTCGGTGTACAGGCAAGAATGCCTTACGATCTGGAGATCAAGTAACGATCGGAACGAAAAGGGAAAAGCCTCGGGGGACCGGGGCTTTTTCATTTACCGATCGGTGGAAATGACAGAAGGCCCCACGAATGGAACCTTCTGCCTGCCCTTAGATCCACTAACCAAAACCTGCCTGTGTAACGGGAGGCCGGAAAGGAAGGTTACGATCGGGTGAGGAATTTTTGGATAGTTCCCACTTAAGTGCCGAACTTCGAGGAGAATGCGCTTGCAAACGTTTGTACTTATCCTGTTGTCCGCCGTACAGATCCAGGCGCAGGAAGAATTGCCCAGGTATTTCGTCAGCGCTGGTCTTGCAGGCACCTATGTGGATCATGAACGCAAGATGCCGGACAACCTCATCGGTCCAAAGCCGGATATGCTGCCGCAGGATCGGTGCTGCTTTTAAGGAGATTTCGGCACCGACCACATGCTTGGGGAATAGGCAGTGGCGTTCTCCTTTGGGGCGATCGGTTGCTTTATCCTGTTCATCTCACGCTTCACGTGGATGTTGCGACATTGTTCAGCAAAGACAAGGAATTTGAAGGATCGAGGAATGATCGCTGGAAGATCACAGCTGGAATAGGAGCGATCCTTGGTCGCATGAGCACTACGGATGGAGATATGATCAATGGTGTACTATACCATGCCGGATATCGCTATAGGATCACTAATGGATCGATGAAAGCGCATGTTGGGCTCATGACCAATATGTTCACGATGCGCGGGCCATATAGAAAATTAGTGGAAGATCAATGGATCAAAGAAGACGCGCAATTCTTCCTCATCGGTCCAGCCGTTTGGGTGGATCTTTAGATCAGCTTGTTAGCCTGAATTTCTTCGTCCGTATCTTTTCCGGCAGCGATCTTCGCCCCTCATGCCCTTCAACGCGCTGTTCTCATATTTGATCAAGAAGCGCCTGCAGCAGATCGAACTGTTCAGGGACAACCCGCTGATGGCGCAGCTGGAAGTGTTCCACGCATTGATCGGCGCGGCGAAGTACACCGAATGGGGCCGCAAATTCGATTACAGTTCCATCACCGATCCCAACATCTATCGCGATCGGCTACCGATCCAGGATTATGAAGATGTGAAGCCGTACGTGGAACGGTTACGGAAAGGTGAACAGAACCTCTTGTGGCCTACGGACATCCGTTGGTTCGCAAAGAGCAGCGGCACTACCCACGATCGGAGCAAATACATACCGGTGAGCCGCGAAGCGCTGGAGGATTGCCATTACAAAGGCGGCAAGGACCTGATCGCGCTTCACTACGAGCAATTCCCCGAAAGCAAGTTGTTCCAGGGGAAAAGTCTCGTTCTCGGTGGAAGCAGCACGATCGAACAACTGCGCCCCGATGCATACACCGGCGATCTTTCAGCCATCATCATCAAGAACCTTCCGATCTGGGTGGAGATCAAGCGCACGCCGGTGAAGGAAACCGCCCTGCTCGAAAATTGGGAGGAGAAGATCGAGAAGATGGCGGTGGAAACGATCCGCGAGGATGTGCGTTGCATCGCCGGCGTGCCATCGTGGACGCTTGTTCTTCTGAAGCGGATCCTGGAGATCACCGGCAAACGGAACATCATGGAAGTGTGGCCGAACCTGGAATTGTTCATGCACGGCGGCGTCAGTTTCAGACCTTACCGCGCGCAGTTCGAGGCGATCATTCCTTCGCCCACCATGAACTACCTCGAGAGCTACAATGCTTCGGAAGGATTCTTCGGGATCCAGGATCGGCGCGGCGCCGATGATCTTCTGTTGATGCTCGATTACGGGATCTTCTTCGAATTCATGCCGCTGGAAGAGGTCGGAAAAGAGAAGCC
>JAEYYE010000173.1 GCA_023430945.1 Bacteroidota bacterium | reverse complement strand
TGGTCCTGCTGGACCCATCGGCCCTATGGGTCCGCAAGGTCCCGCTGGGGAAGATGGTGTTGACGGTCTTCCGGGTCTGATCGGTCCTGCCGGCCCACAAGGTCCGATCGGTTTAACCGGTGCCACTGGTCCTGCTGGACCCATTGGCCCTATGGGTCCGCAAGGTCCCGCTGGGGAAGATGGTGTTGATGGCGCTCCAGGTCCGATCGGTCCTGTCGGCCCACAAGGTCCGATCGGTTTAACCGGTGCCACTGGTCCTGCTGGCCCTGCTGGCCCTGCCGGTCCGCAAGGTCCCGCTGGGGAAGATGGTGTTGATGGTGCTCCGGGTCCGATCGGTCCTGCCGGCCCACAAGGTCCGATCGGTTTAACCGGTGCCGCTGGTCCTGCTGGACCCATCGGCCCTATGGGTCCGCAAGGTCCCGCTGGGGAAGATGGTATTGATGGCGCTCCAGGTCCGATCGGCCCTGCCGGCCCGCAAGGTCCCGCTGGTGAAGATGGTGTTGATGGTGCTCCCGGACCCATAGGTCCTGCTGGTGAAGATGGTGTTGACGGTCTTCCCGGTCCGATCGGTCCTGCTGGCCCGCAAGGTCCTGCTGGCCCCGTTGGTCCACAAGGTTTGCCGGGTGAAGATGGTGTTGACGGAGCTCCTGGACCCATAGGTCCTGCTGGCCCTCAAGGTCCGATCGGTTTGACCGGTGCAACTGGTCCCGCTGGCCCGCAAGGTCCCGCTGGTGCAGATGGTGCTCCTGGTCCAGTAGGTCCGCAAGGCCCTGCTGGCCCGACCGGTCCTGCCGGCCCACAAGGACCGATCGGTTTGACCGGTCCTGCGGGTCTGGATGGTCGCACGGTGTTAAGTGGCACATCTGACCCCACCGGAGGGATCGGTTCAAATGGTGATTTCTACATCAATACCACCAGCCATTTCATTTTCGGACCCAAGGCCAATGGTAACTGGCCAACAGGAGTTTCGCTCGTCGGGCCTGAAGGTCCCGGTGGAAGTGGATCCGCATGGTCACTTACCGGTAACGCAGGTACCGATACGACGGCCAATTTCATTGGCACCACCGATGATGAGGCGATCGTATTCAAGGTGAACGGTCAATTCGCCGGTGCGATCAGCCCGCAAGGGATCTCCTTCGGTTTGAACTCTCACAGACCCGGCAACGCGGTGGGTGAGAATTGTGCCTTTGGCCTGGAATCACTGCGCAGCGCGACCGGTGTGGGCATAGCGAATGCAGCCTTCGGCCGCCAGACATTACGGGCGAACACAACCGGTTCATCCAATTCAGCTTTCGGCCAATCCGCCATGATGGCGAATACAGTAGGTACCGCCAACACCGGCATCGGCAGTTCTGCATTGGGCAACAACACCTCGGGACAGAACAACACAGCAGTTGGCTATAGAGCGCTCTACAGCAATACAACGGGCAATGCCAACGTGGCGATCGGCCAGAACGCCTTGCGCTTGAACACGGATCGCAGCAATCTGGTCGCGATCGGTGATAGTGCGTTGTTCAATAACAGTGTGGGTGCGCCTCAGCCAGGCTTCGAAACGCCGCCCTATGCTTTATGGAATACGGCGGTGGGTAGCAAAGCACTTTTCGCCAATACGTCCGGAAGCGAGAATACCGCTATCGGCCCACGCGCCATGTTCAACAATACGAGCGGGCACCGGAATACTGCGATCGGATCCAATGCCATGCCAAGCATGACCAGTGGACTCGGACATACTGCAATTGGAATAAATGCCATGCCCAACAATACAGGTGGCATGAACTGCACAGCTGTCGGGAACCTTGCCGGGGGCTCAAGCGCCACACCGTCCAACTTCATGTCACTTGGATACCTTTCCGGCTTCGTTGGTGGCAACAGCAACACGGTGGAAGTGGGCAACTCGAGCATCAGCTGGATCGGTGGGCAGGTGGGCTTCAGTACATACAGCGATGGCCGTATCAAAACGGATGTGCAGGAGAATGTGCCCGGACTTGAATTCATCACACGCCTGCGCCCCGTTACCTACAATTTCGACCTGCACCAGCAATACGCCATGGTGCACGGTGCCGATCAACCTGGCGAATGGGAGGGAAAGTTCGATCTGGAAAAGAAGCAGATGACCGGCTTCATCGCGCAGGAAGTGGAGGCTGCGGCGCGTGCCAGCGGATACGATTTCAGCGGTGTGCATGCGCCGGAAGGCAATGCCAAGCTCTACAGTCTTACCTATTCGGAATTCGTTGTTCCACTGGTGAAGGCTGTTCAGGAACAACAGGCGATCATAGAACGATTGGAGGAACGCTTACGTGCGCTTGAGAACAAGTGATAACGCGAACAACTGAAATGAAGAAAGCCGGGGCCGACCCGGCTTTCTTCATTTCGCCTGGACCGGTTCACGGCCCCATCGATCTTTCTGGATGCAATGGCACAGGCATTGTTGCTTTCGGCGCGCCCAGATCCAATTCAGGGTTTGGCGACTATAGAACTTAAACCAGATCGATCATGAAAATGTTCCCCGTATTGGTGGCTGCTCTTTTTGCAGTTTCCACACAAGCCCAGGTAATGGATACCCGAACGGATGATACACCGAATGCGCAGGCCACGCAGGAGAAGGATCCGAAGGAAATGGCGGATGGCTCCTGGATCGCACTGAGCGGCAAGGTGAAGAGCGTTGGCGATGAACAATTCGTGCTGGACCATGGCAATGGCAAGATCACGGTGAAATTGCAGCATGATGACGTGAAGCATGATGACCATAAATTCATTGAGGATGAAGCCGTTCGCGTATACGGCATCGTGGACGACAACTTCTTCCTGAACACCACGATCCTCGCTCGTGCCGTATTCGTTGAAAGCCTGAGCACCTACGTGTACATGACCGATGGTGTGGATGATTTCATCCAGATCTCCACACCGGTGATCGAATCCGGCACCGTTTTGCACGGCATCGTTTCCGAGGTGGAAGAGAACAAGATCAAGCTCGATCAGGGCGACCGCATGATCACGGTTGATACTTCATTGCTGAAGGAAGGAGGTGATCCAGCGGCCGATGTTGCCGTGGCCGAAGGTGATGCAGTGACCGTTGTGGGCAACATTGACGATGATTTCTGGACCGGCCGCACGTTGCGCGCCACGACCATGATCCCGCTCGACAAGGAGATGGAGGAAGGTGAAATGCAGGGCTCCGGCCGCGATTATTGATCCCGGTCGTTGGAATGAAGAAAGCCGATCGCGCAACGATCGGCTTTCTTCATTCCCACATCGGCCGTGTGGGGCCGGTGTTCGTCTTCACTGCTTCGCGGCAATTGTAATCGATGCCATCCACGTACATCGGTGGTTCGAAATCACCGGTGCTGATCTCGATCGAAGGATCGGCGTACACCCGGTTCATGTAATAGCCGTAGATCGGGAGCGCGGTGTTCGCGCCCTGGCCTTTTTCCGTGGTGGAGAAGCGAACACTCCGATCCTCGGCGCCCGTCCACACACCGGTGACCAGATCCGGCGTGATCCCGATGAACCATCCATCGCTGTTGTTCTGCGTGGTGCCCGTTTTACCAGCCGTCGGATACTTGATGTTCGCATATTTCCCGCGGTTCCCCCAGCTTGTGCGCAACCGCAGGCCGGTGCCGACCACTTTGCCGGTGCTTGGATCGTATGCGCCATCCACCACGCCCTTCAACATGCGCAACATGATGTACGCCGTCCGTTCATCCAACGCCTCGTAGGTCCTTGGTACCACGTCGTAGATCGCATTGCCGTTCTTGTCCTCGATGCGGGTGAGAACGATCGGCTCGATGTAGACCCCTTCGTTCGCGAAGGAAGAGAACGCGCCGGTCATCTCCATCAATGTAAGATCAGCGACACCAAGGCAGAGCGATGGCACCGGATCGAGCTGGTTCTTCACGCCCATGTGCCTGGCGAGCACGGTTACCGCTTGCGGACCGTATTGCTTCATCAGCCAGGCGGTGACCGTATTGATCGAATTGGCCAGCGCATATTCCACCGTGATCATTCCACCGTACTTCGCATCGCTGTTCTGCGGACACCATTCCGGCTGGCCGGGAGGCATATCGAAACACACCTTCTGGTTGGGGAGCTGCAGGCATGGATCGATGCCTTCGCGGATCGCCGTGGCGTAGATGAACGGCTTGAATGTGGAACCCACCTGGCGGCGCGCCTGCTCCACGTGATCGAATTGGAAATGCTTGAAATCGATCCCGCCGACCCACGCCTTCACGAAACCGGTGTGGGGATCCATGCTCAAGAGGCCGCTTTGCAGGAAGCTCTTGTAGTAGCGGATCGAATCCATCGGGCTCATCACGGTATCCACTTCACCATCCCACGTGAAAACGCGCATCGCCACAGGTGTATCGAACACCTTGGGAATATCCTTCTCCTTCACCACGGGCCAATAGCTGTCACAACCACCGGCCGCGGGATCGCAATGGAAATACGCCCGGCCATCGCGCTGCACCTTTTCTATGTACTTCGCAGGTCTTTCGCAATTACCGCATTGTTTGCCGGTGATGATCTTGTACCGCACACTGCGTTTCATCGCGGTGTTAAGGATCTCATCGATCTCCTCCTGCGTCACCCGGAAATCGAACGGCTTGTTCTTCTTCTTTGAAAGGTCCTTGAAGAATGAAGGTTGAAGCTCCGTGCTCAAATGCTCCTTCAATCCCCATTCACCATAGCGCTGCATACGTTTGTCCAGCGTGGTGTAGATCTTCAATCCATCGGTGTAGATATCGTATGGACTTCCATCGGGCTTCGCATATCTGTAATTGCCCTCCGCATCCTTTTCCGCGAACATCGCCTGCAACTTTCCCCGCAACACCTCGCGGAAATAAGGTGCCGGACCTTCGGTATGATCCACCCGTTGGAAACGCAATTCCAGCGGAAGCACTTTCAACGAATCGTATTCATTCGAGGTGATGAAGCCGTTGCGGCGCATCTGATCGAGCACCACCATACGACGGGTAAGTGTGGTATCCGGCCTGCGCAGCGGATTGAACAACGCGGGATTCTTGCACATGCCGATCAGCAACGCGGCCTGCTCGATCCTCAATGAATCGGGCGTGGTATCGAAATACACGCGGGCCGCGCTGTTGATGCCCACCGCCTGATTGATCCAGTCGAAGCGATTGAGATACATTGTGATGATCTCGTTCTTGGTGTACTGGCGTTCCAGTTCCGCACCGATGATCCACTCCTGCAACTTCTGCTTCAACCGCAACCAGGATGAACCCGGCTTTTCGGTGAACAGCATTTTGGCCAGCTGCTGCGTAATCGTGCTCGCTCCTCCACGTTTACCCAAGTATATCGCCGCTCGCGTGGTGCCTTTCAGATCGATGCCGCTATGCTCGCGGAAACGTTCATCCTCCGTGGCGATCAGCGCGTTCACCACGTGCGGGCTGATCCGATCGTATGTGACGGGGATCCGGTTCTGCCGGTAATACTGGCCCATCTGCGTACCATCACTGAAGAGGATCGCGGTCGCGAGATCGCTACGCGGGTTCTCAAGGTCCTGGGTCTTGGGCAGATCGGAATTGGCGGCGTAGATCAGGCCTGCGAAAAGAACGATCACCGGTGCGAACACCACCAGCCACCAAAGCGACCAGAGCGCCAGCCTTGTTCGCGGCTTTTTCTTCTCTTCGCTCATCAACGGCCGAATTTACCGGACCCCTTCCCTCGAAGCATTCCAGTGTTCACGTAAGTTTTCAAGGTGCTGATCCCCACAACTTGAGAGCGGTGCCTTCAACGCGATCGTTCCACACTGATCCCGATATCAAGCACTCCGGGAAGCCGTTCGGTACGCATCGCCTGCTCCAGCCTTATGGTATAACGCCCGATCGCCGGAAATCTGTTACGCAACTTGTAGAGCACATGTGTATCGTATTCGCGGTGGGCGAATACGAAGCCCGAACCTTTACCGTACCATTTACCCATGGGATCGGCCAGGATGCATTCCACCGTATCGCGCAAACTTCTGTCACCAGGCCCTTCAAGATCCAGGAAAACATAGAGCGTACTGAAGGGATAATCGCCAGTGTGGCGCACATCGATGAACAGATCATGATGCGAAACGGTATCACCGATCTCGAAGCTGAACTCAGGCTTGAATTCCCGATCCCACACCCCATCCGGGATCGGCACATCGGAACTGTGCACCACCTGTTCGGCGCAGGCGGCTAGCGTGATCAACAGGATCGATACGTGCCAGGCCTTCACGCAGCGGGTGGTTTGGGACCGCCTCCTTCCCGCGGACGCCGATCTCGGCGCCGCCGGTTGTTCCTTCCCTGACCTTCGGGCCGATCCCTGCGGGGGCCGGCACCAGTGGTTTCCGCTGGCCTGTTATCCTGCCCGGCGGGACGCGCCTGTGGCTCGCTCCGATCGCGCGTTCGATCGGGCCTGCGGAGCTGTTCGGTGTTCGGCTTCGCCGTGCCTTCCCTGTGTTGCGAACGATCGCGGGCCTCCTTGTGCTTCTTTCCACCACGTGACCGCTTGCCGCTTTTCTGTTTGTTGTCGAAGCGTGTAAGCTCGTCCTGCCCCACCACATTCTCGTAGGTGGGTGCTTTCACTTCCGTGGGATCGGCAGCGTCGGCCATGTTGAGGTACACTTACGGTTCGATCCCTTCCTTATTATGTTTCAGGATATCACGCACCACATCGATCGGAAGGCCCGCCATGGCGAATGCCTCGCCAGGCCGCTTGAACCCATACCACATCCTGCCGGTGAAGATGTCGGTCTTGATGTGTACGCCTGTAC
>JAEYYE010000074.1 GCA_023430945.1 Bacteroidota bacterium | reverse complement strand
GCTTTGAAGGGATCGATCATCATCAGACATCCATGGGTCGATGGGAACAAGAGAACGGGATTGGGCCTCGCCCTGTTCTTGATCCTGAAGTCAGGATATGAAGTGAAGGCCACTCAGGATGAACTCTATGATCTAACGATCGGCGTTGCTGAAGGCCGCGTCCATGCGGAGGAGATCGAGCAATGGTTGGAACCAAGGATGTTCGTGTCGTGATCTATCCATGAACCCACGCCATCTCACACTCATCCCGCCGCCGAAACACACCGGCCTCCGGCTCTCCGATCGCAAGAAGAACGCCGCAGGCATTCCCGCGGTGATCAACTCGATCGCGCACCTGCGCGAAGAGACCGGCGTGATCGACGGCATCAAGATCCTCAGCCGCATGAACCAGAAGGGCGGCTTCGACTGCCCGGGTTGCGCATGGCCCGATCCCGAGGATCGCAGCAGGCTTGGCGAATATTGCGAGAATGGAGTGAAAGCCCTCGCGGAGGAAGCCACCACCAAACGGGTCGATCGGGATTTCTTCGCGAAGCATGGCGTTGAGGAACTGAGTGAATGGAGCGACTACGAGCTCGGCAAGAGCGGACGTCTTACCGAGCCGTTCATCCTGCGCAAAGGCAGTTCGCATTACGAGCCGATCGGCTGGAGCGAAGCGATCGATCGCATCGCCGCAAAACTGAATTCTCTTGCTTCTCCCAACGAAGCGATCTTCTATACCAGTGGGCGCGCGAGCAACGAGGCCGCATATCTCTACCAGCTTTTCGTGCGCATGTACGGCACCAATAACCTGCCTGATTGCAGCAACATGTGCCACGAGAGTTCCGGCGTCGGTCTCGCGGCCACGATCGGCATCGGTAAAGGAACGGTGACGTTGGAGGACATACACGTCGCCAAACTGATCCTGGTCATCGGACAGAATCCGGGAACGAATCATCCGCGAATGTTGTCGGCATTGGAGAAATGCCGCGCGAACGGTGGACGCATTGTCGAGATCAATCCGATCCCCGAGGCTGGCACCGCGCAGTTCATCAACCCGCAACATGTTTCCGCGGTGATCGGCGGAGGAACGAAGCTTTCCGAACGGCACATTCCGGTGCGCACCAGCATGGATGTCGCGCTGCTGAAGGGCGTGATGCGTCTCCTGCTTGACAAGGAAGATCGGCAAAGAGGATCGGTCTTCGATCGAACGTTCATCAATGAAAAGACCGAAGGTTTCGATCAGTTAGTCGCCGATCTGCGCGAAGTGGATGCGAAAGCGATGGCCGCGATCAGCGGTGTCACGATCGAAGATCTTCAGTTCCTTGCTGATGCGATCGCATCCACCGATCGGATCATCGTCTGCTGGGCGATGGGCCTTACGCAGCATGTGCATGCCGTGGCCAATGTGCATCAGATCGTGAACCTGTTGTTGCTGCGCGGAGCGTTCGGAAAACCTGGCGCTGGCGCATGTCCGGTGCGCGGCCACAGCAACGTACAGGGCGATCGCACCGTGGGCATCTATGAAAAACCAGCAGAGAAATTCCTAGCTGCTCTGGATCGGCGTTACGGCTGCGCGGCACCGCGCGCACACGGCTTCGATACCGTGGATGCGATCGAAGCGATGCGCGATGGACGGGCGAAAGTGTTCTTCGCACTCGGAGGCAACTTCATCAGTGCAACGCCGGACAGTGAAGAGACCGCGCGGGCATTGATGAATTGCGATCTGACAGTGCAGGTGAGCACCAAGTTGAATCGTAGCCACGTGATAACAGGCGAAGAGGCGATCATCCTTCCCTGCCTTGGCCGCAGTGAGCGCGATCTTCAAAAAGGGAAGCTCCAATTCGTTACTGTAGAGAACAGCATGGGTGTGGTACATCGAAGCCAGGGAACGCACGAACCGGCCGCTCCACACCTGAAGAGTGAAGTGGCGATCGTCTGTGGCCTTGCGGCCGAAACCCTGAAAGGCCGATCGGAATTCCCATGGCTCGAGATGGTGAACAATTACGATCTAATCCGCGACGAGATCGAAGCGGTGATCCCCGGCTTCGAGCGCTACAATGAGCGTGTGCGGAAACCCGATGGCTTCTACCTGCCCAACGGCCCGCGCGAAGGCCGCTTTACGACGCCAAGCGGCAAGGCACAGTTCCGCGTGGATCCCACCCCGCAATGGCCGATCGGCGAAGGCGAGTACATGATGATGACCATCCGATCGCATGATCAGTTCAACACCACGATCTACGGCTTGGACGATCGTTATCGCGGGATCCACAACGAGCGAAGGGTCGTGTTCATGAACAAGGCCGATATGAGAGCCGCCAAATTGAAGGAAAAGCAGCGCGTGGACCTGATCAGCAATTACGATCGTGAACGTGTTGCGGAGGATTTCTTCGTGATCCCGTACGATATCGCGCCAGGTTGTGTGGCCACTTATTTTCCGGAAGCGAACGTGCTGGTTCCACTGCAATTGAAGGCATACAAGAGCGGTACGCCGGCGAGCAAGTCGGTGGTTGTGAAAGTGAGGATGAGATAAGCAGTGAACGGATCGGTCCTCGATGCTCCATCGATCGATCTAATGAACCATCATCGTGTTAATTATTTGTTAGGGTTGATCGGCACGAATGCGCATATCCTCTAGCTTCGCGGCCGAAATGGACCGGCCGGTCATGCGATCCTTCCGACATAAGGGCTTGTTGTTCCCTTTGATGCTGGTGCTTGGCCTGTTCTTTTGTTTTCCGATCACGGCCTCCGCAACCGATGTGCAGCAGACGGCGATCGAAGGCATGACGGTCAAAGATCCGGCATCCTTCGATGGGGTTCAGAAGACCGGTTTGATTGCATTCGTGATAGTCTGTTGGGCGGCTACTGTTTCGCTGCTTGTTACTTATCCGAAGCAGGTCTTCGGCTTCCCTGAGTTCCGCAGGTATGGCAATCTTTTGCCAACGGCGGGTTCTCATCCTTCGGCACCTTAAGCAACTTCTTTTGCAGCCGTGGTGATAAGCTCACCCGCTTGACCCTTTCCAGGGTCGTCAAGGGCTTTCCTCAGCGTTCCCTTGCGGTTTCGTAGGATCTCCTCATCATTTCAACTTTCATCAGTTCATGTCCAATCCCGTAGGACAAAAAGTGCGCTGCGGTGTGCTTCATGGAAGCGTAGAACGCGTTCACATCGAACCACCAAAAGGAGTGGAACAACCATCGATCCTGCTTGCGATCGGAATCGGGATCCTGCTTGCTCTTGCAGGTTGCGGCGGGCATCATGATGAGCACGCCGGCCATCTGCAAGGCCGCTATCCAGCGACCCGTCCGATCCTTTCGGATACAACTGTCCAACGCGAGTACGTCTGCCAGATCCGATCGATACAACACATCGAACTCCGTGCCCTGGAAAAAGGCTATCTGCAGGAAGTCCTCGTGGATGAAGGCCGATCGGTGAAGGAAGGTCAATTGCTTTTCCGCATCTGGCCCGTGTTGTACGAGGCCGAAGTGCAACAGGCAAAGGCCGAAGCCGATTTCGCGGAGATCGAATACCGCAACACCAAGGCGCTCGCGGATAGCAGTATCGTTTCACCTACTGAATTGGCGCTCGCAAAAGCCCGGTTGGACAAAGCGAAAGCAGAATTGGATGTGGCAAAAGCTCATCTTGGTTTCACAGAGATCAGGGCTCCGTTCGATGGGATCATGGGCCATCTTCATGTGCGAAAGGGAAGCCTGCTGGATGAAGGTGAGCTGCTCACGGAATTGTCCGACAACAGCCAGATGTGGGTGTACTTCAATGTGCCCGAAGCGGAATACCTGGCCTATCAGCGCGAACATGCGGCGGGGAATGGGACACAGGTGCGGTTGATGCTCGCTAACAACGAGATCTTCGATCAACAGGGGGCGATCACAGCGATCGAAGCGGATTTCGATAATCACACGGGCAACATCGCGTTCCGCGCCACATTCCCGAATCCGCAAGGGTTGCTCAGGCATGGCCAGACCGGCAACATCTTGATCGGATCGCAGCTGGATGATGTGCTGCTGGTCCCGCAAAAAGCCACCTTTGAAATTCTCGATCACCGCTATGTGTACGTGATCGACAAGGACAGTACGCTGCACAGCAGACTCGTGGAGACCGGAGCGGAGATGCAGCATCTTTTCGTGGTGGAGAAAGGACTTGACAAGGATGATGTCTTCCTGCTCGAAGGGCTGCGGAAAGTGAAGGATGGCGATGCTGTGGATTATTCCCTGTTGCCTGCGGATTCGGTGATCAACGGTCTCGCATTGTACGCCGAGTGAAGAACTGACCGATCATGTTCAGCAATTTCATCCACCGGCCGGTACTGGCCATCGTGATCTCGGTGTTGATCGTGTTCGTCGGCGCGCTCGCGATAAACCAACTTCCAACCGCGCAGTTCCCGGAGATCGCACCCACCACGGTGAACATCTTCATCGCATACCCGGGCGCCAGCGCAGATGTGCTCACAAAGTCCACGATCATTCAACTTGAAACTGCGATAAACGGTGTGCAGGACATGCGTTATATCGCTTCCGACGCGACCAGCGCAGGTGAGGGAACGATCCGCGTGATCTTCGAGCCAGGCACCGATCCCAATGAAGCCGTAGTGCGTGTGAAGACGCGCGTGGATCAGGTGATGCCCAACCTGCCGATCCTGGTGCAACGTGAAGGTGTGATCATCACGCCGGTGCAGCCAAGCATGCTCATGTACGTGAACCTGTTCGGAGATGGCGAGGACGCGGATGAACTATTTCTCTACAACTACGCATTCACCCAGCTGATCCCCGAGATCCAGCGGATACCAGGTGTGGCGCAGGCACAGATCCTTGGAAGCCGCAAGTATGCCATGCGCATCTGGATGAAACCCGATCGCATGCGCGCCTACAACATTTCCGCAGCGGAAGTGATGAAGGCGATGGAAGAACAAAGCCTGATCGCGCGGCCTGGCCGGCTTGGACAGAGCTCCGGTATCAATGCACAAGCGTTGGAATATGTGTTGATCTACCAGGGCCAGTTCAACGAGCCGGAGCAATATGAGAACATCATCATCCGCGCGAACGAGGAGGGCCGGATGGTGAAGTTGCGCGATGTGGCCGATGTGGAACTGGGCAGTGAATTCTTCGATATCTATTCCAACCTCGATGGCAAACCTTCGGCCTCGATCGTGCTGAAGCAGACCGTGGGCAGCAACGCCAGCGACGTGATCGCCCTGGTGAAGGAAAAGCTGAAGGAACAGGCCGAATTCATGCCGCCGGGGATCGACTACAAGGTGAGCTATGATGTCTCCACCTTCCTCGATGCTTCGATCGAACAAGTGATGCACACGTTGCGCGATGCGTTCATCCTGGTCGCACTGGTGGTGTTCATCTTCCTTGGTGATTGGCGTTCCACGTTGATCCCGATCATCGCCGTTCCTGTCTCGTTGATCGGTGCGTTCTTCATCATGCAGCTATTCGGTCTCTCCATCAACCTGATCACCTTGTTCGCGCTGGTGCTGTCGATCGGGATCGTGGTGGACAATGCGATCGTGGTGGTGGAAGCGGTCCATGCGAAAATGGAGGAGAAGCATCTGCAACCTTATCCAGCGGTGAAGGAAGTGATGGGCGAGATCGGTGGTGCGATCATAGCGATCACTCTGGTGATGGTCTCGGTGTTCATCCCCATTTCGTTCATGACCGGCCCGGTGGGTGTGTTCTACCGCCAATTCTCCATCACCATGGCGGGCTCGATCATTATCTCGGCGATCGTCGCATTGACGCTTACGCCGGTGTTGTGCGCCATGATGATGAAGCCGCACAATGGCAAGCGCAAGCGTTCGATCCTGGACCGCGCGATCGACGGTTTCAACCGCGGATTCGAAAAGGCGACGGGACGCTACATCAAGATCCTCGATCGGATCGCTGCACGCCGCATCATCACCTTCGGCCTCTTGATCGCTTTCTGTATTGGCATCTTCCTGACGAACGAAGTGTTGCCGGCAGGCTTTATTCCCAGCGAGGACCAGGGAACGATCTATGCGATCGTGCAAACGCCACCTGGCTCCACCCTTGAGACCACCAATGAAGTTGCGCAGGAACTTCAGAAGATCTGCAAGGAGATCCCCGAGATCGCATCGGTCTCTTCACTTGCCGGTTACGAGATCATGACCGAAGGCCGCGGATCGAACGCTGGTACGTGCCTGATCGACCTCAAGCCCTGGCAGGAACGGGAGAAAGGGGTGTTGGAGGTGATGGAGGAATTGGAGGAAAAGACCAAGGACCTCGGTGCCGTGATCGAATATTTCGAACCCCCCGCCGTACCTGGTTTTGGATCATCAGCCGGGTTTTCGCTTCGCATGATCGATAAGACGAACGGCACTGATTATCATGAATTCGAACGGATCAACAACGATTTCATGGATGCGTTGCGGGAGCGTAAGGAACTTACTGGGTTGTTCACGTTCTATGCGGCCAACTTCCCGCAATACGAGATGATCATCGACAATGAATTGGCGATGCAGAAGGGAGTTTCGATCGGCAATGCGGTGGAGAACCTGAACATCCTGATCGGAAGCACATACGAGCAGGGTTTCATCCGCTTCGGCCGGTTCTTCAAGGTCTACTCGCAGGCGGCACCGGAATACCGGCGTTATCCTTCGGACCTGGAGGGTCTCTTCGTGAAGAACGAGGAAGGTGAAATGGTGCCGTATTCATCATTCATGCGCTTCGAGAAAAGACTTGGTCCGAACGAGATCACGCGCTACAACCTCTACAATTCCGCCACGATCCGTGGGCTATCGGTTGAAGGTTATACCAGCGGCGATGCGATCAAGGCGATCCAGGAAGTCGCAGCGGAGACACTCCCGAAAGGCTACGATATCGCGTGGGAAGGACTGTCATATGACGAAGCCCGGCGTGGCAACGAAGCGATCTACATCTTCGCGGTGGTACTGATATTCGTCTATCTCGTACTCGCCGCACAGTATGAAAGCTTCGTACTTCCGCTGGTGGTGATCCTCTCGCTTCCGGTCGGCGTATTCGGATCGTTCCTGATGCTGAAAGCGATGGGCCTGGCTAACGATATCTACGCGCAGATCGGGTTGATCATGTTGATGGGCCTGCTCGGAAAGAACGCCGTGTTGATCGTGGAGTTCGCGGTGCAGAAACAACGTGCGGGGGCAACGGTCCTTGAAGCAGCGATCGAAGGAGCAAGGGCGCGATTCCGGCCGATCCTGATGACCTCGTTCGCATTCATTGCAGGTCTGATACCGCTCGTGCTGGCCACTGGTGCCGGCGCGATCGGGAATAGAACGATCGGTTCATCGGCGCTTGGCGGAATGTTCCTTGGCACCATGATCGGAGTGCTCGTGATCCCCGGCCTTTACTACGTATTCGCCAGCATGATCCAGGGCCGCAAGCTGATCAATGATGAATGGGACGAACCCGTTTCGGAACAATACATACGTACGGGAGAGGAGGAGTCGAATTCGCGTGAAGTGATACGTTCCTTGAAGGCCAGGCTGAAGGATGCTTTGAAACGCAGGAAGGACCAATGAGATCTCGATCGATGAAGTTCACCACAGGTTTCTTTCTTGTTGCTATGCTGATGTTCACGGCATGTGCACCTGCGTTGAAAGTGCGCGGGCCACAGACATCGATGCCATCCATTTACACGGATGTCGAGGATACGGTTTCAAGCGCCAATGTGCCCTGGAGGGGATTCTTTTCCGATCCTTACCTGCGGGCATTGATCGATACTGCGTTGGTGAACAACCAGGAGTTGAACATCATGCTGCAGGAGATCGAGGTGGTGAAGAACGAAGCGCGGATCCGCAAGGGCGAATACCTGCCATTCGTGGGTCTGGGTGCGGCTGCGGAAGTGGAGAAGGTGGGCCGGTTCACACGCAATGGCGCGGTGGAACACAACCTGGAGATCGATCATAAAAGGGAATTTCCCGAGCCGTTGCCGAACTACGCGTTATACGCGCGCGTTTCGTGGGAACTGGACATCTGGAAGAAGCTGCGCAACGCGCGGCAGGCCGCAGTGCTGCGCTACCTCGCATCGATCGAAGGGCGGAATTTCATGGTCACCAACCTCGTCGCTGAGATCGCCAATACCTACTTCGAACTGCTGGCTCTGAATGATCAATTGCAGATACTTCGAAGCAACATTGCCATCCAGCAGGAAGCCCTGGAAATAGTAAGATTGGAGAAACAGGCTGCGAAGGTCACTGAGTTGGCGGTGCGCCGGTTCGAGGCTGAGGTCTTGAAGAACCAAAGCCTGCAATTCGAGATCCAGCAGCGGATCGTGGAGACAGAGAACCGGTTGAATTTCCTCGTGGGCAGATATCCCGGACCGATCACAAGAAGTCCGACCGCCCTGACGGATGTTCTGATCGACTCGATCAAGCCGGGAGTGCCGGCAGGATTGCTTTCCGCCCGCCCGGATATTCGGCAGGCTGAGCTTGAACTGGGTGCGGCAAAACTGGATGTGAAGGCTGCGCGGGCGAACTTCTATCCATCACTTGGGCTGAACGCGGCTGTGGGTGTGGAGGCTTTCGATCCGGCATTGTTGTTCGAAACGCCGGCATCGCTGCTTTATAACGCGGCGGGCGATCTGGTACAGCCACTGGTCAACCGCAATGCGATCAAGGCTGAATATGCCAGCGCGAACGCAAGGCAATTGCAGGCCTTGTACGATTACGAGCGTACGGTGCTCAATGCGTATGTGGAAGTGGTGAACCAACGATCGAACATCGAGAACCTGCGAAGCAGTTACGATCTGCGTGCACAGCAGGTCGCCGCGCTCAATAGTTCGATCAACATCTCATCCAACCTTTTCCGATCGGCGCGTGCGGATTACATGGAGGTATTGCTCACACAACGCGATGCCCTGGAATCGAAATTCGAATTGGTGGAAACACGGAAACAACAATTGAATGCGATGGTGAACATGTACCAGGCGTTGGGCGGGGGATGGACCAGGTAAAGGGATGCCTGACAGTATTACGGGCTCAAAAGGATCGGCTGTCTGAGATGTTATTTCAAAAAGATCTTTGCTGAACAAGTTTTGACCATCGATATATTTTTGATCCACCATGCGCCATATACTATACTCCATACATATTCTCTTGGTAACAGACGTTCATTCCCAACCAAGTTTATGGGGAATAACATCAATGGCGGGTGAATTCAATAAAGGGAATATTTTCTCGATAAATACTGATGGCTCGGGCCGCTGGACCAGATTCGACTTTGACGGCCTTTCCGGATGGGCACTCGATGGAGGATTATGTTTGGCCTCCAATGCTTATTTATATGGTGTTTGCAAACTGGGTGGTGAGTTAGATCCTGCAAAAGGAACATTGATCAAGATCGACCCTATTACGGGAGCTTTTTACAAGCTTATGGACTTCGACGGCAGTAATGGCGGTTCTTGTCATGCTCCGTTACTATCTGCAAGTGATGGTCTGTTGTACGGATCTGCTTTTGACGGTGAAGGGACTGGAGGTTCCATATTCAGCGTGGATCCAGCTACAGATATTTATACGGAGTTGTATGCGCTTGATCAATACAATGATGGAGCACAGATCCGAGGAAGACTTTGCGAGTTGCCAGACGGGTCCTTATTCGGTACCTCCTCTCAAGAAGGAATATCAGATAACTATGGTACGATCTTCAAGTATATCCCAAGTGTCGATAGCTTGGTAAAGGTTCATGACTTTGATGGCGATGTTTATGGCGGTACTCCATATGGAGGGCTGACTTTGGCCGCAGATGGATGGTTGTATGGGACAACCTATAAGGGCGGCAATGAAGACAAAGGGATCATCTATCGGTTTCACCCCGATCAGCTCTTGTTTGAAAAAATCATTGATCTTCACGATGTAGGACTTTTTGATTGTTCGAGCTCATTACTATCCATCAACAATGATCTCCTGATCGGATCAGCTGGAGGTGGTGGATCCAATGGAGCTGGAGCTTTGTTTTCTGTCATCCCTTCCACAGGGGTAGTTATAGAGATAAGTGCATTTACGTTCGCTACTGGTGCTGAACCTATTGGAAGCCCCATGCTAGGAGACGATGGATATGTATACGGGACAACATATAGTGGAGGACCGTCATTCGGTGGTTCGATCTATCGGTTCGACCCACAGACATCAACCCGTGAAGATGTATATCAATTTACCCCGATCATGATCGGTGCGAAACCAACGGCGCCGTTGACCTTGGTTCATGGAAATGTTTCGATCGAGGAGAGCGCCAACACAGGGACAATTCAGATCTTCCCTAATCCTACTTCAGGAATGCTCACCTTGATGTGCGACCCCAAAGTGGTCCCGGTATCTGTTAATATAGCGGATGCAACAGGCCGCTCACTTCAAAAGTTATCCTTATTGCAACACAACACTACTATTGATCTAAACCTCCCAGTAGGTTTTTACTTCGTAAGCATTTATAGTAAGGCAGGAAGTACTTCTAAGCGGGTTGTAGTTCAATGATAATGATGCCGATGGGAGGCTTTTGGGCGCCGGAAAACCCTAACCTCTCAAACCTCCACTTCACGTGGCACCACCCCCTCCAATGCCGCTTTCGCCTGCTGGATGTTCTTCACGTTGGTGACCGCGAGGCGCAACGTTCCGGACTTTTCGTAGACCTTGAATTTCTTTGGTTGTGCCTGTACCGCGCGCAGGATGGTGGTGAAGGTGTTGCTTTCGAAGAAGGAGTGTTTCTGATCGGAAATGAACGTGCCGATCATCTGACCGTTCTTGAGCACCATCTTTTCAAGACCGAGTTTTTCGCCGAGCCAGCGCAGACGGACGGCTTCCAGCAGATCGATGACGTTGGGCGGAAGTGGCCCGAAACGATCCACGACCTTGAGCCGGAATTTCTCGAGTTCCTCTTCGTTCTTCACGTCGTCGAGTTCGCGGTAGAGCGCCAGTCTTTCGGCGGTTTCGCTGACGTATTTGTTCGGGATGAGCATTTCGAGATCGGTCTCGAGGATGCAGTCATCGCTCCAATCGCGCGATGCACCGCGCGCCAAAGGACGATCCTCAAATAGTTCCTTGAAGTGTTCGTTCTTCAGTTCGCGCACGGCTTCTTCGAGAATGCGGTGATAGGTCTCGAAGCCGATGTCGTTGATGAAGCCGCTTTGTTCCGCGCCCAACAGATCACCGGCTCCGCGGATGTCGAGGTCCTTCATGGCGATGTGGATGCCGCTGCCGAGGTCGCTGAATTGCTCGATCGCCTGCAGGCGCTTGCGTGAGAGATCGGGCAGGTTGTGCAGGCTCGGTGCGAGCAAATAGCAATAGGCCTTTTTGTTGCTTCGCCCTACGCGGCCGCGCAGTTGGTGCAGATCGCTGAGGCCGAAGTTCTGCGCTTCGTTCACGATGATCGTGTTCGCGTTCGGGATATCGAGGCCGTTCTCGACGATCGTTGTCGCAACGAGGATGTCGGTGTTGCCTTCAATGAAATCGAGCATCACTTCCTCGAGCTTGTGACCTTCCAATTGACCATGGCCCACGCCCACACGCGCACCCGGAACGATCTTGCGCAGCATGTCCGCGATGTGCTCGATGTTCTTCACTTTGTCGTGCACGAAGTAGACCTGTCCGCCGCGTGAAAGCTCGTA
>JAEYYE010000072.1 GCA_023430945.1 Bacteroidota bacterium | reverse complement strand
TGTAACCTTCCAACTCGGCCTTCTTCGCCATGGTGCCGATCACGTCATCGGCCTCGTAGCCTTCACATTCCAGGATCGGTATATTGAAAGCTTCAACGATCCGCCTGATGTATGGAAGGTTCGACTTTATATCGTCCGGCATCTCCTGCCGGTTGGCCTTGTATTCCACCAGGGCGGTGTGCCGATCCGTGGGGCCGGCGCAATCGAAGACCACCGCGATATGCGTGGGCTTTTCCCGCTTGATCAGATCCACCAGGGCGAGCGTGAAACCGAACGCCGCACTGGTGTTCAAACCCTGGCTGTTCACCCGCGGCGCACGAATGAAACTGAAATAGGCACGGTAGATCAGGGCGTAGGCATCCAGAAGGAACAGTCTACGATCGTCCTCGCCCGTGGCCATGGTCTCCACGGCCAGTCCCTCTGGAGCCACGGCCGCAGTTGCGATCCCACTGGCGGGATCCATCGTATTCTCAACCATGGCTCGAAGTTAACCAGCGATCCCGCGACGACAGGCCATCAGCTTTCCGACCACAAGGATCGATGGTTCCGTCACCACTGCAAGAGTGCCCGTGATCATGAACTGTACAATTCATTTCGTACCATGTATATTTACTCCGATATACCTGTTCTCCAAAGGGAAACGAAATTCCGATCGTTCCGGCCGATGTTACGCACGATCCTCTTTCTCTTCCTTCTCCTTTCCGGCCCGATCTTGAAGGCGGCCCATTTCTCAGGATCGAGCATAACCTACGAGTGCCTTGGTGGCAACGTATACAGGATCTACCTGGACGTATACCTGGATTGCTCCGGTTCGCCGATCATTCCGCAGGATCTTCATTTCAGCAATTCGTGCGGCGTGTATTTCGCTTACAACGACATCACCCCCGTTTTTTCCGAGGTGCTTTCCCCTGTGTGTCCCACGCAGATGAACAATACCACCTGCAACGGCGGCACACAACCCGGCTTCAGGCATTACAGGTTCCAAGTTGATTCGTACCTGTCGCCCTGCGATCATTGGACGATCTATTGGTCGCTCTGCTGCCGCAACACCATGGTGAATATCCAGAGCGTTCCCGGGCTTTACGTGAGCGCCACGCTCAACAACATGGGGGAGTACTGCGATGATTCTCCCATTTTCACCAATGCCGGCGTTCCTTTCGTTTGCGTGAACAGCCCCTTGTACTACAATCCTGGTGTGATCGATCCGGAAGGGAATTCGCTCGCCTATTCGTTGGTAAGCGCACAATACAATTCCACCAGCCCACCGGCGGCGCCAAATCCCACGAACGTGAACTATGTGGATGGTTATACGGGTCCACAACCGATCCCGGGGATCACGCTCGATCCCACCACCGGGCAGATCGTTTTCACGCCGACCATTTCGGGCAATTACACGGTGGTGATCAAGGTGACTTCCTACCGGGCCGATGGCCAGTTGATCGGCAGCGTGATCAACGACCTGATGTTCATCGTACCTACCTGCGCCGGCCAATCACCATCGTTCAACGGGCTGGCCGATGCGGTAAACAGCATCGTGGTGGGCCCGAACGAAGTGGCGATCTGTGAAGGAAATGATGTCTGTGTGGACATGGTCTTTTCCGATGATGACGCGAACACGAGCATAACGGTCATTACCAATGCGGCCACCGTGCTGCCTGGTGCTACCCTGGTAACCACCGGCACCAATCCGGTCACGGCCACATTGTGCTGGACGGTCACGCCCGGGCAGTATCCCTTCAGCCTGCTGGTGCAGGCAACGGATAATGCCTGCCCGATCGCGAACACTTCGTCGAGCATCATCCAGGCGTTGGAATGCATTCCGCTACCGGTGGAGTTGATCGACCTGAAAGCGGAGGCCGACGGCGACCGGATCGAAGTGGACTGGCGCACTGCGACAGAGAACGGATCGAGCCACTTCATGATCGAGCGATCGACCGCGAACAGCGGATTCATTCCCATAGGAAGAGTGGAGGCCACTGGTTACTCACAGCAGATCACGACCTATTCCTTCATCGATCCCCAGCCGCATCACGGAACGAATTATTACCGGCTGCGGCTGGTGGATCTCGATGCCAGTGAAGAGACCTCGCACATCGTTTCAGCAGATCTGCGGATGGGAAGACCCTGGTTGGTGGCATTGGAGGATGGCTGGGCGGTGGAAAGCGTTCCGGAAGGAACGATATGGACACTTGTGGATCTACTCGGGCGGGAACTACACCGTGGCATCACTGGAGCGGAACGGCGGATCCTGCCCGAAAGCCGATCGGGGACGATCGCGCTGTTGCTGCTGGACATGCCATCAGGAAGGGAGACGATAAAGATCCCCGCGGGACCATTTTGATTGCCGCACGTTGAGGCCATCTATCTTTGGCAACTGCCAGGATGGATCTTTCTACGGTGCATAAGCTGTACGCCGACCTGGCCGGTGCACGTCTTCATTTTTTATACAGCGGCGGATTTCGCGACGAATACACGGCGCGGTTGATCATGCTGGCCGAAGCTGTTACCGAAGCCTTCAACAATAACGATCCTTCGATCAGCAAGAAGCTGGCCTTCACCCTGGTCGAGGCCTACCAGAACATCATTCGCCATCGCGCTCCACTGTCGCCAGATATCGCAGCCGGTAAAGGCCGCAGCCTGTTCATGTTGCGAAGCGATGGCCGTTCCTACGAAGTGGCCGGGAAAAATCCAGTGCGGCGCGAAGAGGCCGATGGATTGAGATCGCTGCTGGATCGGATCGGCCGGAATGCCGATCTTAAGCAGTTGAAGGAAATGTTCCTGAAAGGCCTGCAGACTGAAAGCGGATCGCAACGCGGCGGCGCCGGCCTTGGCCTGATCGAGATGGCGCGCCGGTCTTCGGGCGGATTGCATCACCGTATCACAGAGCTTGATACCGGCGATCTCATGTTCACGATCCATCTTCGTGTAGGCCAGTCGGGCGCCCCGGTCGTGGAGCTTGATCGGATCGATGTGTTACAAGCGCACATGGCCGCACTTGATGCGGTATTCGCATTGAAGGGCGAGTTCCCGGCCGTTGTGCAGGCCGCGTTGATGAACATGATCAACACGGACATGGCGAGTGCCGATCGCCACGCAGAGAGCCGCGCGAGCATCTTTCTCGCTGCGCTCGAAATGATCGGCGAGGCTGGCGAACAGGCGGGTGATCCCCTCGTAGTACTTGCTCCCGACCCCAATGGCCTTGCCCTGGCGGTGGGGATTTCGCTGGAAGATCGCACCGCCAGAAGGCTCGGCGATCAGGTGGATGCGCTGTCGAAGATGGGGCCGCCGGCCATCCAGCGGATCTACCGCGATGCATTGCTCGGCCGTAATGTCGATGGTGCCTTCACATCCACCGGGCTGCTCGATCTGGCACGGCGAAGTAAAGCCCCATTGCGCATGGAGCTTCTTCCACATGAAGGCAATTCCCTGCTCCTGATCGAAGCCATCGCCTGAGATCTTCGACCGTTCCCCGGTCGAAAGATCGATCCCCGGCACGGCCACATACCGATCGGCATGCATTTCGGTTCTTCAGGTATCCAACCTGCAAGTCATGTCCATTATTCTTTCCCTATTCCGGAACCTCGAGCGTTTCGAGGAATGGTTCGATGATCGTTTCGGCTGGTTCTTCACCAATGGAATGAAGGAACAGGAACGCTACGATCCTTCGATCAAAGTTTGATGCAGACGTTCTTCGCCTCGGTGAAGAAACGAAGCACCTCGTGACCGCCCTCGCGGCCCACGCCGCTTTGTTTCATTCCACCGAAAGGCGTGCGCAGGTCGCGCACCATCCAGCAGTTCACCCATACGATGCCCGCATGAAGTGCGCGCGCAACACGATGGCAGCGCTTTATATCGTTGCTCCAGATCACGCTCGCCAGGCCGTAAGGCGTATCGTTGGCCAGATCCAGCGCCTGCTCCTCCGAATCGAAAGGCTGCAACGTCACGACGGGCCCGAAGATCTCTTCCTGGTTGGTGCGGCATTGTGGTCCCAGCCCTTCGATCACCGTGGGTTGAACGTACCAGCCTTTGCCGTATTTCCCTTGCAACCGTACCCGCTCCCCGCCGATCAGCACCCGGCCTCCTTCCTCCCTGGCGATGCTGACGTATTCCAGGATCTTGTTCATGTGTAATTCGGAGACCACGGCGCCCAGGTCCGATCCGGGATCGGATGGATCACCGACCTTCAGATCCTTCACCCGGGAAAGGAATGCATCCTTGAATTTCGCGTAGATGCTTCGTTCCACCAGGATCCTCGAACCACACAGGCAGATCTGCCCCTGGTTGGTGAAGCTTGATCGCACCGTGGTCCTGACGGCATCCTCCAGATCGCAATCGGCGAAGATCAACACGGGATTCTTGCCGCCCAGTTCCAGGCTCAGTTTCTTGAACATCGGTGCGGCCACCCGTGCGATCTCCGCACCGGTGCGTGTGCCGCCTGTGAACGAGATGGCCTTTATGCGCGGATGTGCGGTGATCGCCGCCCCGACTTTTGCGCCGAGACCATGCACGATGTTGAGCACGCCGGCCGGCATTCCGGCCTGTTCACAGAGTTGTGAAAGCAGGAAGGCGGTGAAGGGTGTAACCTCCGACGGTTTCGCGACCACGCAGTTACCTGCGGCCAGTGCCGGCGCGATCTTCCACGTGAACAGGTACAGCGGCAGATTCCAAGGACTGATGCATCCCACTACACCGATCGGTTGCCGATCGGTGTAGTTCACCGCCACATCATCCATCAAATGCGCTTCGCTGTGGAAGTGGAGGATCGCCGTGGCGAAGAACCTTAAGTTGGAGACCGCACGCGGTATATCGACCTTCCTTGCCAGCGAGACCGGTTTCCCGTTGTCGCGACTTTCCGCGATCGCGAAACGATCAAGGTCCTGCTCGATCAAACCGGCGAGTTCCAACAAAACGGTGCTGCGGCCTTCGCGCCCAAGCGCATTCCATGCAGGGAATGCCCTTTCCGCCGCGAGCACGGCCCGTTCCACATCCGCCGTATCGGAATCGGCCAGCGCGGCATAGACCTCACCGGTGGCTGGTGCGTGCACATCGATCCAGCCATCATTGCCAGCAGGGACAAGTTCCCCGCCGATGTAATTCAGTATTCTCTCCATTGAAGCGTGCCACTAAGGTAGATTCGCGCTGTGGATAAACGGGTGATCCGCCTGCTCACGATCGGTGTGAGCATCGGCCTTGTTGGGCTGGTGGTGATCCAGGTATTGTGGATGCTGAACAACATCCGCCTGAAACAGGATCAATTCGACCAGGGGGTTTCCAACGCACTTTTCGCGATCAGCGAGCGGCTCGAACGACAGGAGAAATTCCAGTTCCTCGAGAATTATGAAGCAGGCCGCAGGCTGCTGTTACGACTCGATACCCTGCGCCGCCCGCATCCGCAGAACAGCCATTCGGAACGAGCTGATCTGCCCTCGTACGGGAACGATGGATGGCCCCTCGGACAGAAGGAACATGAGGAGCTGGTATCGGTGATGGTGCGAAGCATTCTCGCGTCGCGATGGCAGACAGAGCCGGAGAACCGGATCGACCTGAGCGTTCTGGACAAGATCGTGAAGGAGGAATTCGAAGCGCACGAGCTTCCGGAGGACAATGGATACGCGGTATTCACCGGCAAGCACGATCCAGTTCTGATCCCGGTGGAATACCGCGACCAGGAGGAGCAACTGAAGAACACCGAGCACCGCGAAAGGCTGTTCCGTTACGATCTGGTGGGGCCGGAATTCTACCTGCACGTTCTTTTCCCCGGCGAGAACCAGTTGCTGCTGCGCAGCATGCTACCGATGATCGTGATCTCCGTGGTCTTCATCATCATCATCGTGGTGGCCTTCTTCCATACCATGCGTACGATCTTCAGGCAGAAACGGATCAACGATATACGCAACGACCTGGTGAACAACCTGACCCATGAGCTGAAGACGCCGATCAGCACGATCTCGCTCGCATGCGAAGCACTTACCGATCCATCCATCCCGCAGGACGATCAACAGGCGCGCAAGTTCGTGACGATGATCCGAGATGAGAACAAACGCCTCGGATCGCTGGTGGAGAACGTGCTGCAGAGCGCCGTGCTGGACAGTGGTGCCATGCTGCTCAAACGGGTGGAGCTGGACCTGCATGCCGTGATCCGTGATGTGGTGAAAAGCAGCAGCATACAGGTCTCTCGCCGCAGCGGACGTGTGGAACTGGACCTGCAGGCCGAGATCCATCACCTGCACGGTGATCGAACGCATCTTACCAATTCATTGTACAACCTGATCGATAACGCGATCAAATACAGTGTGCGTGAACCACGGATACTCATCGCCACGCGCAGTACCGATGAAGGGATCCAATTCAGTGTGACCGACAATGGGATAGGCATTCCCCGATCCGAATTGTCCAAGATCTTTGATAAACTTTATCGGGTGCCTACCGGCGATGTGCATAATACGAAAGGCTTCGGTCTTGGCCTTAGTTATGTAAAGAGCGTGGTGCAACGCCATGGCGGGCGTGTGGAGGTGGAAAGTGAACCCGGAAAGGGAAGTACATTCAGGATATTCATACCGTTCGAACATGTCAGGGAGCAACAGGTTGCTGCTGGTGGAAGATGATCCGAACCTGGGCGAATTGCTCAGTGGTTATTTGAAGGCCAAAGGCTTTGAGGTCGAATTGCGCACGGATGGCGAACAGGGCCTGCAGGCCTACCGGTCGGCGCCGTTCGATCTGTTGATCCTGGATGTGATGATGCCGGTGAAGGATGGATTCACGCTGGCCCGTGAGATCAGGCAGAAGGACCAGGCCACGCCGATCATCTTCCTCACGGCGAAAAGCATGAAGCAGGATACGATCCGAGGATTCGAATCCGGTGGCGATGATTACCTCACCAAACCCTTCAGCATGGAGGAACTGTTGCTGCGGGTGAGCGCCGTGCTGCGCCGCACACAGGGGGTGAAACCGCGCGTGGAGGAACCCGATCGGTATGAATTCGGCGATTCT
The DNA here is from genome assembly GCA_023430945.1 of Bacteroidota bacterium. Taxonomy (GTDB): domain Bacteria; phylum Bacteroidota; class Bacteroidia; order Flavobacteriales_F; family PHOS-HE28; genus PHOS-HE28. The sequence goes on along the minus strand of JAEYYE010000072.1, from coordinate 302 downwards.
GAGTTCGAGCCACGCAGGCAGTTGCTGAAAACACCTGCAGGCGAGCGCAAGCTCACCACCAAAGAATCGGAATTATTGCGCCTTCTGTGCGCCAACCAGAACGAAGTGCTCGAACGAACGCATGCCCTGCAGGAGGTCTGGGGCAACGACAGTTACTTCAGCGGCCGCAGCATGGACGTGTATATCGCGAAGCTCCGCAAATACCTGCGCGAAGATCCCAAAGTGGAGATCATAAATGTACATGGCAAAGGTTTCCGCATGATCGCCCGCAACGCGTAATGATCGGCCCCCCGCCATGGTTC
>JAEYYE010000052.1 GCA_023430945.1 Bacteroidota bacterium | reverse complement strand
CCAACATGCCGTGGTTAGCTCTCCGGCCGAAGCGCATAGAATGGAACCCACACCGCTCGCTAGGTTCGCGGTCGTGAGCAGATCAGAAAAGCGGGGCCATCGTGCCATCGGGACCGAATTTGCGATAAATTGGGACAATAACAGGGGGGCACTTCAGTTTAAAGGCTGCACGATCAATTTGTTCCCATCAAATATGCAGAAGCTACTCTTTCCCATTCTTGCTGTGTTGGTCCTCGGTGCCATCCCTTTCCGTCCCGCAAAAGCGCAGGATGCGCCAAAGTACAGCAACGAGTTCCTTGCGATCGGTGTGGGCGCCCGGGCGCTCGGCATGGGCAGCGCATACACCAGTGCGGTGAACGATGTTACGGCGGGTTACTGGAACCCGGCCGGGTTGCTCGGTGTGAAAGGCGATCTACAGGTGGGCGTGATGCACAGCGAATATTTCGCGGGGATCGCGAAATACGATTATGTGGGCCTTGCAAAACCGATCGATTCCATGAGCACGATCGGTTTCACGTTCGTGCGGTTCGGGATCGACAACATTCCGAATACGATCGATCTGATCGATCCCTCGGGCAACATCGATTACGATCGGATCACATCGTTCAGCTCAGCGGACCATGCCTTCATGATCAGTTATGCGCGGCGCATGAACGTACCCGGCCTGCGGATCGGCGGCAACGTGAAAGTGATCTACCGCAGGGTGGGGGAGTTCGCGAAAGCGTGGGGTTTCGGGCTTGATGCAGGTGCGCAGTATGATCGTGATCTCTGGCGTTTTTCCGCTGTGGCGCGCGATGTGACCACGACGTTCAATGCATGGAGCTATTCGCTCGATCAGCGCACGGTTGATGTGTTCGAGCAGACCGGCAACGAGATCCCTGAGAATTCCGTGGAGAAGACACTTCCGCGCTTGATGCTCGGTGTCGCGCGCCAATTCAAATTCGGGCAGAAGTTCGATCTGATCGCGGCGGTGGACCTGGAGAATACGTTCGATGGAAGAAGGAACACGCTGATCAAGTCCGATCTGGTCAGCGCCGATCCGCGCGTGGGGATCGAGCTCGGCTATGCCGGCGTGGTGTTCGTGCGCAGCGGTGTGAGCTATTTCCAATACGTGCAGGACATCAATGGGAAGGAGCAGCTCACGATCCAACCGAACATCGGGCTGGGCATCAAGATCAAGAGCGTATGGCTCGATTATGCGCTCACCGACATCGGCGATAACAGCGTTGCGCTCTACAGCAACATCTTCTCGTTGAAGTTCGATCTGTTCAAAAAGCCATCTTCATGATCCGATCTCTACTCATTTTTCTTGGGATCTTCGGTGCTACGTACGCGTCGGCGCAGTTCCATGGAAATGAGTGGATCGATCATTCGCGGCAATACTGGTCGTTCCAGATCCATGCCGATGGGCTTGCGCGGATCGATTCCGCAGCGCTCGCCGATGCAGGCTTTCCAGTGACCACGGTGGATCCGCGGCACATCATGCTCTTCAACCGCGAAAAGCAGGTGCCGATCTACGTTCAGGGTGAAGCCGATGGCGTATTCAATACGGGCGATTTCATCGAATTCCGCGCGCAGAAGAACGATGCGTGGCTGGATGAGAAGTTGTTCAGTCCTGCATCCAACCTCGCGAATCCATATTACAGTTTCTTCAATGATACGATCCGCTATTACCTTACTTGGGATGAATTCGCGCAAAAGGAGCGTGTGAAGGAATATTCCGATCAATCCTTCGATCAGTATCCGGTGATGAACTGGTTCTGGTCCGAAGCGATCAATTCGATGACCGGGCGGTATTTCCCTGGTATGTTGCACGCCACCGGTGCCACGAGCGGTTTCTACGTTTCCGGTGAAGGCTACTTCCACAGCGCGATCATGAACGCGCAGCAACCGGGCGTTTCGGAAGTGGTGGTGAACGTGACGACCCCGCGAGTTTACACCGGCACTGGTGTGCCCGATGCGCAGGTCTCAACGGTGGTGGTGGGTATCAATGATCACGGGGGGAATGAACATCACCTGCAGATAAGCTATGGTGCTGCAGCTCCGGGTACGTTGATGATCGATACGATCTACGACGGTTTCAAGGTGGTGCGATCGTCTTTCAATGTGCCGCAAAGTGCCATGGGCGCAACGCTGGGGGTGCGATTCAAGGCGATCGCGGACCTCAACATCGTTACTTCCGATGGAACCCCGTATCGCGATCAGCAGACGCCTTCGAACATCAAGGTGAAGTATGCGCGCGATTTCAACATGGGTGGCCAGCCGTTCATGCGCATGCTGCTTCCCGATGATCCGGCAGGTTCACCGGCGAACATCGCGTTCAACAGCTTTTCCGGCACGCCGGTGATCTACGCGTATGGCGATACGGTGCGCCGGATCGTTCCCACATTGGTGGCCGGGCAGTACAAGGCGATCATACCCGCCGATCCCACGAACGCTGAGACCGAAGCGTACATCATGAGCCAGACGGCTGCCACGAACATAACCGCGCTCAGCCGCGTGAACGGCACCGGTTATTTCACCGATCTCGCCTCGCTCGCAATGGATTCCGCTCTGCTGATCATCACACATGAAAGTTTGATGAGCGGCGCGAACAACTACGCCATGATGCGGCAGACCAGCCCGGCCAACCCGGTGAACACATTGGTCGCGGACGTGGATGAACTCTACGATCAGTTCGGTGGCGGCATCCCGAAGCATTCGCTGGCGATCCGCCGGTATTGCAAGTTCCTGGCGGATACGTGGGCCAGCCAGCCGCGCGCACTTTTCCTGATCGGAAAATCGGTGCAGGCGCACCGGTTGGGCAATTCAACGCCGAGCTACCGGCCCGATCTGAGCGGAGCTTATGCCAACTGCCTTGTGCCGAGCTTCGGTCACCCTTCCAGCGATCCATGCTTCACGATCGGGTTGAACTTCATTCCGAACATCATGGAGATGCCGGTGGGGCGATTGAGCGCACGGACCAACCAGGAGATCGAGGATTATATCGACAAGATCGAAGCGTTCGAATCGCAACCGCGTGCTGAATGGATGAAGAACATCCTGCATTTCCGCGGTGGCTTCTCCGATTCGGAAACAACCTATTTCGGACAGTTGATGTCGGGAATGGTCCAGCTCGCCGAGGATACGTGTTTCGGTGGAAAGGTCACGGATTTCAAGAAATCGGCGAGCGGCGTTTTCCAAACCGCTTCGGCGGATTCCGTGCGTGCGTTCATCGAGGATGAAGGTGTCACCTTGATGACCTTCATGGCGCACGCGTTCGCCAACGGCTTCGACATTACGATCGATGATCCCACCAACTACAATTGGAACGGGAAGTACCCGATGATCCTGGCGAATTCATGCTACATCGGCAATGTGCATTTGAACAGTTACACCAGCCAGCCGGAGCAATGGGTGATGATGCCTGGCAAAGGCCCGATCGCGTTCCTGGCTTCGATCGACATCGGTTACGCGCATATGCTCGCTTCCTACAGCACCGGTTGGTACCAGAGCTTCAGCCAGGTGAATTATGGGAAAGGGATCGGCGAACACATGAAGCATACCGCTGCGGGCCTGCTCCCCGCCAGCGATCTGATGTACCAGAACGTGGTGCATACGTTCACGCTGCAGGGCGATCCAACATTGATCTTGAATTCATTTGAGAAGCCTGATTACAGTGTGAAGGAAGAAGAGATCTTCTATGATCCCGAAGTCATTACCGCGGATGCGGATTCATTCATGGTGAAGGCGGTGGTCACCAACATCGGCAAGGCCGTTACGGACACCATCATGGTGAAGCTGGAGCGATCGGCACCCTTGCTCGGTGCAACGCAGGAATTCGCGACCACGCTCTCGCACGTCTATTTCAAGGACACCGCTTATTTCAATGTTCCCACCATGGCCTTTGCCGGTGGGTCGGGTCCGAACACGATCACAGTGAAAGTGGATCTCGCACCCGACGAGGTCCCCGAGATGGATGATGTGTTCAATAACCAGGTCGTAAATGACCTGTTCATCACTTCGGGCGATCTGGTCCCCGTCTATCCATACGACTTCGCGATCGTACCGGAACCGGATCCGGTCCTGAAGGCGAGTACCGGCGATCCGCTCGCTCCAGATCGCAACTACATCTTCCAGATAGACACCACGGATCTGTTCAACAGCCCGCTTCTGGAGACCACCACGATCACCGCTCCCGGTGGCGTGGTCTCGTGGCAGCCCCAGAACATCTACGCCTTGAACAATTTCCAGGACAGCACCGTGTTCTTCTGGCGCTGCACGATCGATAGTGTCGGGAATGGCGGGTACAACTGGTACGAGCGATCGTTCCAATACATCACCGGGAAACATGGCTGGGGCCAGGCGCATTATTATCAGTTCAAGAATGATGATTATGGCGGCATTGTCTACGACCGGCCCGAGCGCGATTTCGATTTCTTCACCGGGCAGCGCAACCTGATCGCACAGGTGCGCGGCAATGCGGTGGGCGAATCGGGATTCGCCACCAAATGGTCGATCGGACTGCAACCGATCGATTACGGAACCGGTTGCGCAAACGTTCCAGCGTTCCACATTGCCGTTGTGGACCCATATACGTTCCAGCCTTGGTGGACCTACCATCCCGCTGCACCTCCTCAGGGAAATCCCACAGGGATCGATTTCGGCAATGCGAACAACGGTACGGCTTGTCGTAATCGCCGCGAAGGGTTCTTCTCATTTCCGATGAACAATTCGAATGCGTTGGACAGTATGGCGATCATGCTGGAACAAGGGATCCCCGATGGTCACCATGTATTGATCTACACATACCGTTTCCTTCAGAAGGATTCGATCCAATTCTTCAGCCCGAACGTGATCGCAGCGCTGGAAGGTGTAGGCATGGACTTCGACGCGGTGCCGGACAGCGTTCCCTTCGCGATGTACGTGCAGAAGGGCGAACCGACCACGTACGCCGAACTGATCGGATCAAGCCTCACAGATGAGATCTCACTTTCCGTCTGGGTGGATGCCTCCACCGATCAAGGAGTGATCACCACCATGAACGCTGGTCCGGCGCAGGCCTGGCACAAGCTCTATTGGAACGAGATACCGCAGGATCCCAGCGATAGCACACGGATCGTTCTGGAAGGCATTACTGCAGGACCGAACAGTACGTTGGTGGAACTCTTCGATCTGGCCGCCGTGGATGATTCGATGGACATCAGCACGATCAATGCGCAACAATATCCGTACTTGCGGATCAAGGGAAAGTTCCACGACATCGGCAACCCCGATCCGGATCCGTCGCAGATCCAGCGCTGGCAATTGCTCAGTTCGCCCGCGCCGGAATGCGCGATCCATCCGCCGCTCGGTTACATGAACAATTTGAACGGGCTTTTCCAGGGACAGGATGCTTCCGTTGCGATCGCAGTGCAGAACATCAGCGAATTCGACATGGACAGCCTGCTGATGACCGCATGGATCGTGGGCCAGAACAATGTGACAGCGCGGATCCATTATGAAGTGAAGCAACCGCTTCCGGCAGGTGAACATCTTGTGGATACGATCCATTTCAGCACGCTCGGTTTCGGCGGGGCGAACACGTTGATCATCGAAGCGAACCCGATCGATACCGCCACGAACCAGTATCACCAGCTCGAGCAATACCATTTCAACAACATCGCCCACATCCGTTTCAACGTGGAGATGGACATAACCAATCCCTTGCTGGACGTGACCTTCGATGGGATGCACATCCTCGATGGCGATATCGTTTCCGCGCGGCCGGAGATCATGGTTACGCTTGATGATGAGAATCCTGTGCTGCTGATGAACTCGCAGGCCGATACGGCGAACTTCAAGGTGTACCTCACCACACCCGACGCTGCGCAGGCAAGGCTTTACTTCAGGAAGGGGAACGGTGAGGAGAACATGCAGTTCATTCCTGCCTCAGGACCCGAGAACGAAGCGAAGATCATCTATCGCCCGATCTTCCATGTCGATGGCAAATATCAACTCGCTGTTGAAGCCGCGGACCAAAGCAACAATCAATCGGGAAACAACCGCTACCAGGTGAATTTCGAAGTGATCACACGCCCGACGATCACCGAGATCCTCAATTACCCCAATCCGTTCACCACCAGTACGCGATTCGCCTTCACTGTCACCGGCCACCGGCCACCCACTTACATGAAGATCCAGATCCTTACAGTGACGGGCCGTGTGGTGCGTGAGATCGCAATGGATGAGCTCGGTCCGATCCGCGTGGGCCGTAACATGACGGATTTCGCGTGGGATGGGACCGATCAGTTCGGTGATCGCATGGGCCGCGGTGTCTATCTCTACAGGGTGATCGCGAAGCTCGATGGCGAGGACATCGAATACCGCGAGACCTCCGCGGGCCAGTATTTCAACAAGGGATTCGGCAAGATGTACCTGTTGAAATAGGGCCAACGCCGGCCTTTACATTCGTTGCCTCAGGATGGCGATCACGCGCACGCAGGTACTTTCTTGGTCGATCGCAAGCGGTTTTCTGTGGGCGCTTGCATGGCCTGCGATCGGTGGAATTACGCCGCTCGCCTTCATCGCCTGGCTCCCCTTGCTTCACGCGGAAAGGTTGCATGATGCACGACTCGGCGACCGGAGGCGATCGTTCATTCCATATGTTATGATCGCGCTGGCGATCTGGAACCTCGCCAGCAGCTGGTGGTTCTTCATGGTGAGCGAGCCGCTGCCCACGCGCATCGCCAGCTTTGGCGTACCGGTGCTGGTGAATACGTTGCTGATGTCGATCCCCTGGTGGCTCAAGCGGATCGTGAAGCGTAACGTCGGGGAACGGCAGGCGGCTTTTGGTTTCATCTTCTTCTGGCTCGCCTACGAAAGGCTGGATCATGATTGGGACATGCAATGGCCATGGTTCTCGCTTGGCAACGTCTTCGCCACACGTCCGGAATGGATCCAATGGTATGAATACACAGGAATGTTGGGAGGAACTCTGTGGATCCTGCTGATCGGGCTTTTCATCGATCGGGCGATCGTCGCGAGGTTGAAGGGAAGATCTTCGCGCACCTGGATCTTTCGCTTGTTCACGGCATTGTTGCTGCTGATGGTTCCGATCGTATTTTCCTATCAGCGATACAATGATCACCAGGATCGGGGAAGACCGATCGAAGTGGTGGTCGTTCAGCCGAACATCGATCCGTATGAAGAGAAGTTCGGTGGAGTTGATCCAATGGTGCAACTGGATCGCATGTTGGAACTGGCTGAAGGGGAACTTACGGATACCACCGCGCTGATCGTGATGCCAGAAACGGCGCTCCAGGAAAGCACTACCATGGATCTCCGCCAGGATCCACCCGCATTGCACGGCCTTTGGGAGAACGACCTTTCGCGATCGGAGAGCGTTGCCAGGTTGCGCGAATTCCAGCAGGTTCATCCGGGAATATCGATCCTCACTGGAATGTCATCGGCCCGATTGTTCCCGCCGATGCAGGAACGGCCGCTCGCCGCGCGAACGATCGAGGGCACGCGATACGCTGCCGCATCATACAACGCGGCGCTATTCCTGGATAGTGAAGCGAACACGGCCCACTATCATAAAAGCAAACTTGTCGCCGGAGTCGAACTGATGCCGTTCGAAGAGCATCTTGGCCCTCTGAACGAACTGGCGATCGATCTTGGCGGTACAACTGGGAGCCTTGGCGCGCAGGAGGATCGGAGCAATTTCATCGATCATGAAAATGATCTGAGCGTAGTGCCTGCGATCTGTTATGAATCGGTCTTCGGGGAACATATCGCGGCACACGTGCGAAATGGAGGCAACATGATCGCGATCATCACCAACGATGGCTGGTGGGGCACGTCGCCGGGTTACAGACAACATCTTTCGTTCGCCTCGATCCGCGCGATCGAAACACGCCGGAGCATCGCCCGATCGGCGAACACGGGGATCAGTTGTTTTGTGGATCAGCGCGGCGAATTATCACAGCCTACGGAGTGGTGGGTACCAGCGGTGATCCGCGGCACGGTGCACTTGAACGATGAGATCACCTTTTTCGTGAAGCACGGCGATGGCGTGGGCCGCGTATCGGTGCTTTTCGGCGTATTGCTTCTGTTTCTTGCGCTGGTAAGGTGGATCAGGCGCAGGGCTTTGCGTTTGTGAGAGATCATCGGCCGATCCGCCGGTAAATTGCCGCCGAATGCGCATCACCGTCCCGCTGAATGGTTCCAAGGCCATCAATTGGCATGCGTTGAAGGACCACCCGGAATTCCTTTATCGCAGGATCGCCGATGGTGATAGGGCATTGTTGTTCGTTGAAGCGTTGTACGATGTGCCGGTTCCGCTGTTCACCGGCCACGTGGCGAACGAATGGTACTTCGGCCATCTGCTCTATGATCTGAAGGATCGGCTTGAACCTGCTCTTTCAACGGAGAAGCCGCCATTGAAGCTGGATCTGGAGAAATGGTCGGTGCCGCGTTGGGTGATCGAATGGAAGGGTGATGAGCGCATGTTACACGCGTTCAGTAATGACCTCGACGAGGGAAGGAGATTCTGCGACCGCCTTTTTTCCGATCCGTCGAATGATCGCCGTTCGAAGCTTGAATGGCGCGAAGGGATCGGCCGTGAGGATTATCTTCTTCACGCGCAACGCCTCATGGATCATATTCAGCGGGGTGACATCTACGAAGTGAACTTCTGCACGGAGCGGACGGCGAAAGCGGAGTATTTCGATCCATACTGCGCTTTTGCGCGACTACTCGAACATTCGGATGCACGTTTCGCGGCCTTTCATCGCCTGGGCGATCGGTTCGCGCTCTGTGCTTCGCCGGAGCGATTTCTCGCCTTCGATCGGGAATTGGTCACTGCCCAGCCCATGAAAGGCACACGTCCGCGATCCAACGACCCGATCGAAGATCTCCGGCTGGCCAACGAACTTGCCGCTGATCGGAAGGAGAGGAGCGAGAACATCATGGCACTCGATGTGATGCGGCATGATCTCTCGAAGATCGCGGCAAGCGGCACGGTGAAAGTGAAGGAACTTTGCGCGGTGCAGCAACACCGCAACGTTCACCAGATGATCAGTACGGTAACGGCTGCGATGAGGCCGGAGGTTACGCCGATCGATGTCGTACATGCCTGTTTTCCCATGGCGAGCATGACCGGCGCCCCGAAATTCCGTGCGATGCAATTGATCGATGATGCGGAATCCGCGAGACGTGGTCTTTTCAGCGGATCGCTCGGCTTCTTTGCACCGGATGGATCGGCCGACCTGAACGTGGTGATCAGGACCATATTTCATGATGCGACTGCGGGTGAATGTTCGCTCTTCACAGGCAGTGCGCTCACCGCACAATGCGATCCGCAGAAGGAGTGGGAGGAGTGTGAGTTGAAGGCCCGATCCGTTATCAATGCGCTCACATGATGCGACGGAAGGTTCGCCAGTATATGGAACGACACCGCATGGCGGAGTGGTGCGAACCGTTGTGGGTGGCGGTGAGCGGTGGTGTGGACAGCATGGTATTGCTCCACCTGCTTCGCACATTGCATCATCCCTGTCACGTGGTGCACATCGATCATGGCTTGCGCGGATCGGAAAGCGACCTGGACCATCAATTCGTGAAGCAGCATTGTGAGGACAACAAGGTCCCGTTCACGAGCGCACATGTGGACGTGAAGGAACTCGCGCAGCGAAAAGAGATCTCCGTGCAAATGGCCGCGCGCGAATTGCGGTACGGGTTCTTCTCGAAGTTAACGGCACAGGGACCTCCCAGACTGGCGCTCGCACATCACCAGGACGATGCGATCGAAACCTTGATCTTGCAGTTGATCCAGGGGATGGGCGCACATTCATGGCAGATGATCCCGCCGGTCTCCGGACCGTTCATCCGGCCTTTGATGGAGATCTCGCGTGAAGAGATCATGCGGTATGCTGAAGAAAATTCGATCCAGTATCGCGAGGATCGCAGCAATTCCGATCCGCATTACCTGCGTAACCAGATCAGGCATGAGTTGCTGCCATTGATCGAAAGCTGGCGGCCTGGTGTACGCCGATCGCTGGCGCGAACGGTGGATCTTTCCCGCGAGATCGATCATCTCATCAAGACCCATCTTGAAAAGGAACTGGCTGTCGAGATCGATGTGAAAGGCGTACGAAAGATCCCGATCACATCGATCATGGAGAGTGGCACACCGAAGCTGATGCTCCATCACCTGCTGCGATCGCACGGTTTCCATCCCGATCGGTTGGATGATATCCTGATCGCATTGGAAGCCCGCCGTACTGGAACGACCTTCACCGGGAACGGGATCGAAGTGATCGTGGATCGGGATCACTTGTTGATCGCACCGATCGAAGCACCTCCGCGATCATGGACGATCAATTCATTGGATCAACTACCACGGGATCTGCCGTTGGAATGCACGGTCACAACAGCCGATCGGATCGATCTGAGCGAAGGTGCTTCGGTGGCCTGGCTCGATCTTGCAACGATCACATATCCGCTGATCTACCGGCCATGGAGGAGCGGTGATCGCATCAGGCCGATCGGTCTTGACGGTAGCAAATTGATCAGCGATTTGCTGATCGACGCGAAGGTCCCGATCAATGAGAAACGGAACGTGATGGTGCTCGAAAGTGGTGGTGAGATCGCGTGGGTGCCGCGTTTCCGCGTAAGTGACCGCCATAAAGCGACGCCAAATACCGGGAAAATCCTGCGCGTGGCGTTGCGATCTTAATGGTTCTCCACCACTTGACTTTCCTCCTTCTTCAACCGCTCCATCGCCTGCAGACCGCGCTGCAGGAAGGCTTCGTATGCCTTGCGATCGGGCGTGTAGCCCAGCGGATCGGTGAGCAATTTTCCATCCGGGCTTAAGAGCACGTAGAGCGGCTGGCTTGCGCTGGAGAAATTCTCCGCCTGAAGCGTGGCCCATTTGTTCCCGGTCGTGACGATCGGTTTCTTGTTGCCGTTCGCTGTTTCGTAGATGAACTGGTCTTCCTTCGAAAGCTCACGTTTGTCATCCACGTAAAGCGAGACCAGCACATATTCCTTGCTCAACAGATCGAACACGTTCTTTTCCGGCCACACGTTCTCCTCCATCTTCCGGCAGTTCACACAGGCCCAGCCGGTGAAATCGAGCATCATCGGTTTTCCCTCCGCTTTCGCGCGTTCCATGCCTTCCTCAATGTCATGCGCGCAGGTAAGGTCCAGCGGACATTCACTTTCCTGTTCGTAGAAGCTATAGAACAATGGTGGTGGAAATCCGCTGAGCAATTTCAAATTGCGCCATGGGCTGTTGGTAAGGCCAGGGATGAGGTAAAGAACAAAGGCGCCTGCCATCAATCCAGTGGTGATCCTGATCGGGCTGGGACGAGTCTTCGGGCTGTCATGTGGAAAGCGGATCGCGCCAAAGAGGTACAATGTGAGGCCGATCCCGACGATGATCCAGAACGCGATGAAGAGTTCGCGTGGCATGATCCCCCAGTTCATCACCAGATCCGCGTTGCTCAGGAATTTGATCGCGAGCGCGAGCTCGATGAACCCGAGCGTCACCTTCACGGTATTCAACCAGCTGCCAGAACGGGGCAATTGATTCAACCAACCCGGGAAAAGTGCGAAAAGGGCGAAAGGCAAAGCGAGGGCAAGACCGAATCCGCCCATTCCAGCGGTCAATTGCCATGCACCACCATCAGCGGTAAGTGCGCCGGCGAGCAACGATCCGAGGATCGGTCCGGTGCAACTGAAGGAAACGAGCGCAAGCGTAACGGCCATGAAGAAGATACCGATCATTCCACCGAACTTGCTGGCTTTGGCATCCATGCTGTTGAGCCAGCTGCTCGGCAGTGTGATCTCGAAATAACCGAAGAACGAGATCGCGAAAACGATGAAGATCACGAAGAAGAAGATGTTCAGCCACGGATTCGTGCTGATCTCATTGAAGATCTCCGGGTTCACCGATCCGAGCAAATGGAAAGGAATGCTGAAAGCGAGATAGATCAACAGGATGAAGCCGCCATAGGTGATCGCATTGCGCACACCCTGGCCGCTTTCACTGCCCTTGGTGAAGTAGCTTACCGTGAGCGGGATCATGGGGAAAACGCATGGCGTCAGCAGCGCAAGAAGTCCACCGATGAAGCCGAGGAAGAAGATCTTCCACAGTGAATTCTCCGGTTTCAGCGTTGTTCCCTCACCACTGGAAATTATCGGCGCCGCCAGATCGATATTCGGCAGTTTCAACTTCTTCGGATCCTTCACCACCGTCATGCCCGCGAAGCGATCATCGTTCGGATCGAGCGGAAGTGAGCTGAATTCGAACTGCCCGCTCTCCGCATCGATGATGAAGTAGTTGGTCGACGGCGGAAGGCACGTCTCATCGTTGCAGGTCATGTATTCGAACATCCCTGTGATCGGCGTGGATGGATCGGAAAGCTTCACGCGTTGGGTAAAACTCGCCGAACCCTTGAACTTCTTCACATGCATATCGAAGACCACATCATGGCCATCGATCACTTTGCTTCCGGTTTCGGCCGGCGTTCCTTCCAGGGTGGTGCCTTCCTTCGCATCGATCACCATGGACGTGGGCCAGGGGCCCATGTCACCGAAATTCTGTTGCGAGTACACTGCCCAGCCTTCTTCGATCGCGGCCACCACGGTGATATCGTAGGTCGATCCATCGATCTGTTCAGCCTTCACCTGCAACTTCACTGGATCCGCAGCGGGTGCCGTTCCCGGCATCTGTGCGATCGTGAAGAGGGTGGAGAACAAAGAGACCAACAAGAACAGGATCCTTCTCATCATTCCCTTGCTTGGCTTACTTCATCAACTTCGATCGCGAATGGCACCACCACAGGTGGCAGACACGTGCGATCGTTGCACACCATGTATTCCACTTCACCTTTCACGGTGAACGCTTCCGGCGAGGAGCGTTTAATTTTCATGGTGAATTCGGGATCACCGGAGTGGTGCTTCACCATTACGGCGAAATTCGGATCGAATTGTTCGATCGGCTGCGGTTCGACCACTTTTCCTTCCAGTTGGAATGCATCGCTCTCTTCGAACCGGAACACCGTGGGCAACGGACCTTCGTTACTGGGCAGATCGGTGGCATACACATGCCAGCCT
>JAEYYE010000041.1 GCA_023430945.1 Bacteroidota bacterium | reverse complement strand
CGACGCTCATAACCGGCTTCGTAATCGATCATATGTTCCGGCCTTGGCCTGCTCTGCTCGCTGCTTTCCACCAGATCGCGGCGGCTTGGTTCACGGCTTCCGTACGCCGCGCTGGCGTAGATCTTTCCGCCCTCATGCACGCTCCATGTGAAGCCGCCTTTCGGATTTACGAAGGTCCATTCCGCGTTCTGATCCACGTTCTCCAGATCGTTGTTGAAGCCCAGGAAATCATGGCCCACTTTACGGAATTGCAGATCGCCGAACAGATCGAGATCATCCGTGGCCGCATAGATCAACTTCGCGAAGATGTTGCCATCGGTCTTGCGCGCATCGTTGAAGTAATAACGGTGGCGGATGTCCGCATCAGCGAACCGGTGCCAGATCACTTCACCGAAATGATCTCCTCGATAATCACTGTAACTGCCGCCGAGGATCAACCGGTGTGCACCGATCCGTTGATCGAACGTGAGGTTCGCGCCGTGCATCACATTGTCCAGCCAACGGCGGCGGACCAGATCGGTGCTTTCGATCGTATCGCCATTGTAGATCGAAGTGATGCCGTAGTCCGCCAGATCATCATCTTCGCGGAATTGCTCGAAGAATCCTTCACCCTGCACACGGAAAAGTGTCAGGTTCAATGTCGCATCAGTTCCGATCCGCTGATCGAATAGAAGCTGGTAGTGCGTCTGCCGGTAATCATCCACCTGGTTATCGTACGTGTATGGGTTGAACGTGCGGTTGGTATCGATGATCTCGGGAGCTACACCTTCCCACGCCTGGTACGTCACCTCTTTTCCGCTCATGGTGATGAAACGGAGCGATCGCTTCTCCCCGAGCCAGGCACCTTGCAGGAAATAGCTTTTCAGATCGGCGCTCGCGCGATCAACATAGCCGTCAGTAGTAATGCTACTGAGCCGGCCATCGAGGCTGAATCCGCTGCGCGCGGTACTGTCACCACCATTCACTATGCCGGTGCCGAAACGCGTCGTGTATCGCTGCGTGTCGTACGATCCGCCAAAAGCGCTCACTTCACCGAAAGCCTGCGGTCGCACCACAGTTGATCGCATGTTGATGCTTGCGCCGAAAGCACCCGGCCCGTTCGTGCTCGTGCCCACACCGCGTTGCAATTGCACATCCTCAAGGCCGGTGGCCAGATCGGGCATGTTCACCCAGAACACCGCCTGACTTTCCGCGTCGTTGATCGGAACACCGTTCAGTGTAACATTGATCCGCGTGGCATCGCTTCCGCGCACACGCAGACCGGTGTAACCTATCCCCGTTCCGCCATCGGTTGTCGTAACAACTCCCGGTTGCAGATCCAGCAGTATCGGAAGATCAACACCTGTATTGATCCGCTGGATCTCTTCACGTTCCAAGGTCGTTTGCGCGAATGGTGCGCGCCGATCCGAACGCACACCGCTGATCTCCGCTTCACGCATCATCACCACATGCAGCTTCATCCGCAGATCGATCCGGTTCTCTCCATCGTGCAGCACGATCGCGGTATCGATCGGCTGGTAGCCCACGGAACTCGCCCGCAACCGCGTAACGCCTGCGCGAAGTCCACGCATCTGGAATGCGCCGTCGCGATCGGAAACAGCACCGAGCTCGATCGTGGAACCCACGATCACATTCACACCTTCCAGCGGATCGCCGCCTTCATTGGAAATGCTCCCGCTGAGCATTGTTTGCGCGTTGATCCAGCCAGCAAGAAAAAGCACGATCGAAAGAAATAGGGTCCTCATGTTCTCCGTGTATCAATGTCGCTCCACGGAGGTGCGCCACCGGCGCCGATCCCTTCACAGCATTACCTGCGCAGGTTCAATGGGTATGATCTCAGCCACTCCGATCGCGATCGGCGGGCACCCCAGTGTAGGACGGTGCAAAGGTAGTGGTGTTCGGTGAATGGTGGATGGCGAACGTTCGATCCATTCGCTATTCACTTATCTATTTGGGCGTGCCGGCGCTCAAAAGCAGCGCCGTCGCGCTATCCGTTCCAAGTCCGCACTCGCAAAGCCTCGCTTGCGGGCTTTCCACTTCTATCGCTCACGCAACATCCGCTCAACCTCTCGCGCTTCGCATCGCCTTCACCTTCTTCAACCTTGCATCCTGCAGCAACTCTTCATATTCCTTCGATCCAGCGCCATACAACGCGATCCGTCCTTCATCATCACTATGCACACCCCAGCCGTACCGTTTTGTGAGCGGTGATGCACGCATGCAGGCCTGGCCTTTGGAGAAGAATTTTTCGCGCTCCAGATCCATCTCGTTCTTTCCTATCCCGTTCCTGATCGCATGTACCTTGAACAGCAGATCATCCGACGTGTACTTGTACGGTGCATCGATCAACAACTCGAACTGCAGGTTCGCGATCGACTTCCTTTCCCCCTTCACCGGCGGCACCTGCGCCGTCTTCGCCGGCGAGTCATCCGCCACTTCAATGAAGGTGTTGCGATAGTTCGTCGTGTGCTTCATCACTTATCAAATATCGATCGATCCGAACGTTTCCACCGGCATGCGTTGTTAACGGATGTGAAAGCGCCTTTCACCATTTCCACGATCCATTCATTCAAGAAAAGATACCGTTGGTAAGATCCGAAAAGCTGGAACGTTCCATCACGCGTCACACTGCAAAGGAACCAGCAAGTGAACCATTCATTCATCATCCTATCAGCGGTGCTCCTGCTCGCCCAGGCACCCGCGCGATCCGCAACGATCCATACCGGCGATCTGGTAACGGATACCGCAGCTTTGAATAATGTGCAACAATACACGGTCCGCTCCCGGAAAGGTGGATCGCCCCTCTTCAGTGCGCGAAAATGGAAGACCTCCGCGCAGGAAGTGTGGCTCACCGGACAACTGCTCGTGATCGATGACAGTATGGACGATGTGGAACTGCTGATCGCGGTGGAGAACGGCACCTGTGAACATGCGCGGATCATGCGCAACGGCCGTTTCGATGTGATGCTGCCCGCAGGTACGAGCGCCAGGCTAACCTTCCAGAAACCAGGGCATATCGCCAAGGAGATCCTTGTTGACGCGAAGGGATTGACGAAGGATCTGATCGGCCGTGGCGAGGATCGCAAAGTGAAATTCGATGTGATCCTGGCACCCGAAGAGGCTTTTCCCGGGCTCGCGCATGATGGGCCGGTAGGCACCATCACCTTCCGTCGCGGTACCGGTGCGCTCATGGTGGATCATCATCCCAGCCTTGTGGCCGCCGATCGCGTGTGCAAGTTGAACAAGTGATCTCGCGTGATCAACAAACCGCTATCAATATCCGGATCGGCCTTGCCATTGCGCCTTCAGGACTAAAAATATCTTTGGGCCGTTACATGCAGTGATGAGCGATCACTTGAGGCAGATCGGCAGTTTTCTAGGCCACCTGGTGAAGGCACGCACGCGGCACGGCGTTCACAGCCCGTTCGTGTACGAGCTGATCTCGCAGGTGTTGCGCCCTTCCGATCCAGTGCCGGAGGCTGCGCCGATCGAACGGTTGCGGGACAACCTCATGCGCAGTGAACAAACCATCCGGGTGAACGATCTCGGTGCCGGATCGAAGATGTTCGATCTGCCGATCCGCCGCGTTGCCGATATCGCCCGCAATTCGCTGAAACCGCCCAAGCACGCGCAAACGCTCTTCCGGCTTGCACGTTACTTCCAGCCCAGGGAAGTGCTGGAACTGGGCACTTCGTTCGGGATCTCCACGCTCTACCTCGCCATGGGTGCCGATGAAGGAAGGTTGCACACGATAGAAGGCTGTCCGCAGACCGCGCGGATCGCACAACATCATTTCGAGCTGCTCAAGCAACAGAACATCGTGCCGGTGCTGGGCAGTTTCCGCACCAAACTTCCCGAAGTGCTGCAACGCATCGATCGGTTGGATCTCGCCTTCATAGACGGGCACCACGCCAAGGATCCAACGCTCGATTATTTCCGGCAATGCCTTTCCCGATCGCACAACGATACCGTGATCGTGCTGGATGACATCCATTGGAGCAAGGGCATGGAAGAGGCCTGGTCGCAGATCAAGGAAGATCCTGCCGTCACCGTTACGATCGACCTGTACCAGATGGGGATCGTATTCCTGCGGAAGGAGCAGGCGAAGGAGCACTTCGTGTTGCGTTATTGAACCACGCATCAACTTTCCTTGAAGTTCAACACTGTACAATGCAGTAAATAGGGCTTCACCACGCGATATCGGTCCATTCCTTAAATTTGGGTTACCATGAACAATGAAGCCCTGAAACTGGAGCTTATCGAGTGGCTAACAAGGCTTGAGGACCAAAAGACACTCGAGTCGATCGCTCATCTGCGAAAGGTGAGCATGGAAGGCTACATCTATGATCAGCTGACCGCAGAACAGAAGGCGTCTTACGAAAGGGGTCTCGCGGATATTGTAGCTGGCCGGGTGATCAGCTCAAAAGACCTTTGGAAAGAGTATGGCCGAGAACCTTAAGGTCGAGTGGTCAGTTGAGGCTAGGTCAGAACTTAGGAGGTCTTATAGGTTCGCGGAAGATCAGTGGTCTGAAATTGTCGCAGATCAATTTCTGGATCTTGTAATGGAATTTGAAAGGAGGATCGCACAATTTCCGTATGGATCTGTTTCCCTGAAAGGTGATCCCTATGAGCGGATAGGACAGATCCACAAGCATGTCCGAGCTATTTACAGGATAACAGGCAGATCGATCTTGATCGTATCCATTGTCGACAATCGCAGCAGTAGGAGCCAAGCGTTCTGAAGTTTCAGACGACATGCACCTCACAACTTTGCCACATGAAGATCTATACGCGCACCGGTGATCAAGGCCAGACCGGATTGTTGGGTGGCACGCGTGTCGCGAAGAACGATCCGCGGATCGAGGCCTATGGTACGGTGGATGAACTGAACAGCAACATCGGCATGTTGCGCGATCTTGCCAGACCCCATCATACCGATCTGTTGATCTCGATCCAGGAGATCCTTTTTTCGATCGGATCGCGGCTGGCGTGCAGCAGTGAGGAAGAAGCTGAGAAGTTCAAGGTGCCGCCGATCACCGATCGACAGATCATCGCACTGGAAGAAGCGATGGATGCCATGGACGCCGAACTGGAACCGATGCGCAACTTCATTCTTCCCGGCGGGCATCCGGCAGTCTCACAATCACACATCTGCAGGACCGTATGCCGCCGTGCGGAGCGGCGTGTTATCGATCTGGCCGATCAGGTGCCGGTGCAGGAAGTGATCATTCGCTACCTCAATCGCCTCTCGGATCTGTTGTTCATGCTCGCACGGCACCTCGGCAAGCTGAACAATGTGCAGGATACACCTTGGAAGCCAAAGGGTTGAGCCAGTTCCAAAAGCTTCTGAACACTGGGTTGAACGGACCTTGCGAAAGTTTATATTTGCGGCCGTTTCACGGAACACAGCGCCCGATCGATGTACTGGACACTAGAATTGGCTTCTTACCTGGAGGATGCACCCTGGCCCGCGACCAAGGATGAGCTGATCGATTTCGCCATGCGTACCGGCGCGCCCCTGGAGGTGGTGGAGAACCTGCAGGCGATCGAAGATGATGAAGAGGTGTTCGAAAGCATCGAGGACATCTGGCCTGATTATCCTTCCAAGGAGGATTTCTTCTTCAACGAGGACGAATACTGATCGAAGGTCCGGGCAAGCGTACCGGATCTGCTTGAGCGATAGGAGCGGAAAGCCCGGATGGGAGCGGAGCGACCGGGACTTGCAGCGGATAGCGCGACCCCGCCTTCGCTGAAGTTCGGCGAGCGTGCCCGCTGTAGCCTTGGCGAAAGCGGGCGAAGCCCATGAACCGAACATATGCGGCGGGGGCACGCCCAAATTCCGATCGGAAAGTATCCTGATCTTCGGATCATCCGATCATCCCATCCACTGATCGTCCGATCCACTTCGGCCGATCTGTCAGCCGATCGTTCACGGCCCGATCCATGCTGGGGCGAACCCGTACCTTTGCACGCCTTCGGCGCAGGCGTTAAGCAGTTCCGGAGCATATTCCACTGATCGAACAATGATAGGTTCACTTACCAAGGCCTTCAAGAGCATTTTTGGCGACAAAGCCCAACGCGACCTGAAAGAGGTGATGCCGTTGGTGGAGAGAACAAATGCGGAATTCGCCAAGCTCGCCGCCCTGAGCCACGATGAATTACGCGCACGCACCGTGAAATTGAAGGCGCGCGTGCAGGAGCGCACCAAGGCCACCGACGATCAGGTGGCAGCGCTTCGGAAAGAGATCGACGATGATCCAAAGATGGACATCAACGAGCGTGAGAAACGCTACGAGAAGATCGACAAACTGCTTGCCGACAGTCTGAAGGACATTGAAGAAGTATTGAACGAGATCCTGCCCGAAGCGTTCGCCGTAGTGAAGGAAACCGCGCGGCGTTTCAAAGAGAATGCCGAGATCATCGTTACGGCCACCGATCTGGACCGCGAACTGGCGATCAAGCGCAGCGACAGCATTCGCATTGAAGGAGACAAGGCGATCTGGAAGAACACTTGGATCGCTGCAGGAAATCGTGTCACCTGGGACATGGTGCATTACGATGTGCAGTTGATCGGCGGCGCAGCACTACATCGAGGCAAGATCGCCGAGATGAGCACCGGTGAAGGAAAGACGCTGGTGAGCACCCTGCCGGTCTACCTGAACGCCTTGGCTGGACGTGGCGTTCATCTTGTTACGGTGAACGATTACCTGGCCAAGCGCGATGCGGAATGGATGGGTCCTATCCACGAATTCCACGGGTTGCGCGTGGATTGCATTGACAAGCACCAGCCCAACAGCGCCGATCGGCGCAACGCCTATCTCGCCGATATCACCTATGGGACCAACAACGAGTTCGGGTTCGATTACCTGCGCGACAACATGGCACATGCGCCCACCGCCCTTGTGCAGCGCAAACATCATTTCGCGATCGTTGATGAAGTGGACAGCGTTCTTGTTGATGATGCGCGCACTCCGCTGATCATTAGCGGTCCCACCCCGAAAGGCGATATACACCAGTTCGATGAATACAAGCCGCGCGTGGAAAGGCTTTACAGCGCGCAGCGCCAGCTGATCACAAAGCTTCTCACCGAGGCGAAGGAACAGTTGAAAGGCCTTGCCGATGGATCGGCTTCAAAGGATCAGCTTGAAAAAGGCGGGATCGCACTTCTCCGCGCTCACCGCGGGCTTCCGAAGAACAGCGCGCTGATCAAATTCCTGAGCGAGCCCGGCGTACGTGCGCATCTGCAGAAGACCGAGAACTACTACCTGCAGGACCAGGGCAAGGAAATGCCGAAGGTGGATGCGGAATTGTTCTTCACGATCGATGAAAAGCAGCACGGGATCGAACTCACCGAAAAAGGCGTGGACCTGATCAGCGGCGATGCCAACGATCCGCAATTCTTTATAATGCCCGATGTGGGCGGAACCATCGCGGAGATCGAAAAGAGCGCAGCTTCCGGTGAAGAGAAGGCGAAACGCAAGGATGAGCTTCTGCGTGAATTCGGGATCAAGAGCGAACGGATCCACACGGTGAACCAGCTGATCCGCGCTTACGCGCTCTACGAGAAGGATGTGGAGTACGTGGTGATGGACGGCAAGGTGAAGATCGTGGATGAGCAGACCGGCCGGATCCTGGAAGGCCGCCGCTACAGCGATGGCCTTCACCAGGCGATCGAAAGCAAGGAAAAGGTGAAAGTGGAGGATGCCACGCAGACCTACGCCACCATCACCCTGCAGAACTACTTCCGCATGTACCACAAGCTTGCGGGCATGACGGGGACCGCCGAGACCGAAGCGCAGGAACTATGGGACATCTACAAGCTGGATGTGATGGTGATCCCCACCAACCGCCCTGTGGTGCGCAAGGACAGTGAGGACATGGTCTTCAAGACCAAGCGTGAGAAATACAACGCCGTGATCGATGAGATCGTGGCACTTCGCGATGCCGGCCGGCCTTCACTCGTTGGCACCACAAGCGTTGAAGTGAGCGAACTCGTAAGCCGCATGCTCACCCTGCGCAAGATCCCGCACAACGTATTGAACGCTAAACAGCACCAGCGGGAGGCCGAGATCGTGCAACAGGCCGGCATGGCCGGTATGGTCACGATCGCAACCAACATGGCCGGCCGTGGTACCGACATCAAGCTTGGTCCGGGTGTGAAGGAGGCCGGCGGTCTGGCGATCATTGGGACCGAGAAGCACGACAGCCGCCGTGTGGATCGGCAATTGCGCGGCCGTGCCGGCCGCCAGGGAGATCCGGGAAGTTCGCAGTTCTACGTGAGCCTCGAGGACGATCTGATGCGCATGTTCAACAGCCAGCGGATCTCCAAGTTGATGGATCAGCTCGGCCTGAAGGAAGGCGAAGTGATCCAGCATCGCATGGTCACCGCCAGCATCGAGCGCGCGCAAAAGAAGGTGGAGGAGAACAACTTCGGCATCCGCAAGCGCTTGCTGGAGTACGATGATGTGATGAACAGCCAGCGCACCGTGATCTACAAGCGGCGCCACCACGCGCTTTTCGGTGAGCGCCTGAAGCTGGACATCCTGAACATGTTCTACGATCTGGCCACCAGTACCGTGAACGACTATCATCAGGATGGCGATCTGGAAGGCTTCCAAATGGAGCTTTTCCGCAAATTCTCGATCGAAAGTCCGGTGGATGAGGAAGGCTTCCGCAAGATCAAGCCGGAGGAACTGATCGACAAGGTGTACGACGCAGCGATCCAGCGTTACGATCGCCATGGCGCACAGATCGCCGCGCAGGCCATGCCCGTGATCACCGATGTATTCCTCAACCAGGGCCAGCAATACGAGAACATCGTGGTGCCCATCACCGATGGCACACGCACCATGCAGGTGGTGGCCAACCTGCAAAAGAGTTACAAGAGCCAGGGCACGGAGCTGATCACGAGCATCGAGAAATACATCACGCTCGCGATCATAGACAACGAGTGGAAGGAACACCTGCGCGAAATGGACGACCTGCGCCGCAGCGTGCAGAACGCCACGTACGAGCAGAAAGATCCACTGCTGATCTATAAACTGGAAAGCTTCAAGCTCTTCAAGGCCATGATCGAGCGGATCAACGGCGAGGTGGTCAGCTTCCTCTCCAAGGCCGGCCTACCCACGCAACAACCGCAACTTCGCGAAGCACCTGCGCAACGCGCCCCGCAACCGCGCACGCAGACCAGCCGCACCGAAGTTCCTTCTTACGCCGGCGCCCGTACCAGTGCTGCTCCGCAAGCCGCCCGTGCCGGCAATGCGCCGCAACAAAGGCCGCCCGCAGGTCCGCCGCCGCCCCGCCCGACCCAACCGGTTCGCGTGGAGAAGAAAGTGGGCCGCAACGATCCTTGCCCGTGCGGCAGCGGCAAGAAGTTCAAGCAGTGCCACGGCAAGGACGCCTGATCGGGTGAGCATGATCTGAATTTGGGCGTGCCGGCGCTCACCCCGCAGTTCTGCGGGGGCAGCGCCGTCGGGCCAATGCTGCAAGTCCTCAGCCGCCAAATGCGCGGCCTCCGGGCTTTCCGCGAATGTCCCTCACGCACATCCCGCCCCGCAGGCAATAACAATTGTTATCACTGATGCATGATCGATACAATTGACCGATCCTGCGATCCCGTCTACTTTTGTTGCACTTCACCCGGTGCATTCCGCCGGTAGAGGAGAACCCATCACAAAGATCTACCGCATAACGCTCCGGCCGGACGGAAAATGGCAGGGCATCGAGAACGGTGCCGAAGTGCCGCTGATCCTTGCGCACACACGCGAACTCGCCGAGGAAGTGATCTTCGACATGGCGCGGGAAGTGGGCAATTCCCGTGTTCTGGTCTACAACAGCCACAACGAACTCACCCAGGAACGCACCTTCGCGGCCAAACCGGCCAGGGATTCGATCGGTTGAACTTTCCTTAATCAATGGCGAAAAGGCCGGTCTTGCAGGACCGGCCTGCGCCTTTATGGTGTAGTGCGGTACGTTAGAATTCCACCGGCATGCGGATCTGCACGCGCACTGGTTTGCCTTTGTCACTCCCCGGGCTCCACGGTGCGGTGGCCTTTATCGCATCCACCACCAGCTGGTCGATCTCGCCATGCTGGCCGTTCACGATCTTCACGTCGCTCAGCATTCCGTTCTTCTCCACGATGAAGCTGGCCAACAGGTCGCCTTTTTCCCGTTTCCCTTTCGTGGATGAGACCTTCTGCTTGATGTATTTGATGAATTGGCGATCGGTGCCGTGCTTGTGTTTCGGCATTGTTTCGGCCATGGTGTAAACGATGTTCTCCAGTGGCTTGTGATCATAGACCTTCTCCGCCAGGCGGCCACCATCGGGATCGAACCGTTCCCAGATCCCGGTCTTGTTGCCCATCACGAATTCACCCTTGCTCTCGATCTGGCCGTTCGTATGGTAGAAAACGAATCCACCCTGTTCCACCATCAACCCTTCATCGGCATAGGTTCCTTCCGATCTCAGCTTGCCATCGATCGTGTACAATCTGCCGATGAACAGATCACCGCTCCTCCCTTCATTCACCCGGTAGAATTTCGCCGTCTTCTTCGCGGTGGCCGCCAGCGATCCGTCCAGGTAGATGCGGGCATCCTCCTGCGCCATCAGTGGCATAAGGCAGATACAAAGGATGAACGAGAACTGTATTCGAATGCGCACGTTCCGGTTGGATCTTTCCTCATTCTACGGCATCCATCGCCGAAGGTTTCCCGATCGCTCCTCCCCGGCAGCAACACCATGCTTTCGTAGCTTCGCGCGTTTCCACGGGAAAGCTCCAGCAACATGTCCTTCGAGCTCACGAAAACGATGCTTGACGAGATCCGGGAGGATGTCGCCGAAGGACGTGATGATAGAATAGATACGCTCCTGGCCGATCTGCATCCATCGGATGTCGCGGCCATTTTGGATCGCCTCACCAGCGAAGAGGCCGCACATGTCTTCCGGCTGCTCGAACATGAGCGCGCGGCGGAAGTGATCCTCGAACTGGATGAGGAAGTGCGCGACCGCCTCGTGCGTTCGCTCTCCAGCCGCGAGATCGCCGAGGACGTGCTGGAGTACATCGAGACCGACGACGCTGCGGACGTCATGTCCGCGCTTCCCGAGGAGAAGCAACGCGAAGTGATCTCGCTCCTCGATGATGCCGAACACCGCGAGGACATCGAGGAACTGCTGCGCTACAAGGAAGGCACGGCCGGTGCGCTAATGGCCAAGGAACTCGTGCAGGTGCGCACCGATTGGAGCGTGGCCCGTGCGATCATCGAAATGCGGCGGCAGGCCAAGGAAGTGGAGCATGTCTACACCATCTATGTGGTGGACAAGGACGATCGGCTCTATGGAACGCTCGCATTGAAGGATCTTCTGTTCAGCGCCGAAAGCACACGTACGCTCATCAAGCACATCTGCGAAGTGGAGGCGGTCTCCGTGGAAGCTGATACCGATGTGGAGGAAGTGGTGAACCTGATGAAGAAATACGATGTGGTGGTGCTTCCCGTGGTTGATGCCCAGCAGAAGCTCATCGGCAGGATCACTGTTGATGATGTGATGGACGTGATGACCGAGGAGGCAAGCGAGGACTACCAGCTCGCCAGCGGTATCAGCGAGGACGTTGATGCGCGCGACAGTCCATGGGTGCAGACCCGCGCGCGTCTCCCGTGGTTGTTGATCGGCCTTGCCGGTGGCATCCTTTCATCACGGATCATCGCGCAATACGAGCACCAGCTCCTCATCGATCCAAAAATGGCCTTCTTCATGCCGCTGATCGCAGCTACCGCCGGCAATGTGGGGGTACAGGCCTCCGCGATCGTGGTGCAGGGCCTCGCCTCCGGTGCGTTGGAAGGGGTGAACATCTTCGCGCGCCTGTGGAAGGAATTACGTGTGGCCCTGGTCTCGGCCCTGGTCTGCGGCACCTTGATCTTCACGGCCAACCTCGTGTTCGACCAAAGCCAGGCGCTCACGTACACGGTGAGCATCGCGCTTTTCAGCGTGATCATAACCGCCGCGATGTTCGGCACATTGATCCCGCTGGGAATGGATCGCTTGAAGATCGATCCCGCGCTCGCCACAGGCCCCTTCGTGACCACGCTGAACGACATCTTCGGCATACTCACATATTTCTCGATCGGCCATTTCATGTACGACAAGTTCTCCTGATCGATGCGGATCACCATCATCGATCGGATCCATCCCGCGCTGGAGGAAATGCTTTCGGCAGCAGGTC
Source organism: Bacteroidota bacterium (assembly GCA_023430945.1). Taxonomy (GTDB): domain Bacteria; phylum Bacteroidota; class Bacteroidia; order Flavobacteriales_F; family PHOS-HE28; genus PHOS-HE28. Next base: position 812 of record JAEYYE010000041.1, on the reverse strand, counting down.
ATCAATGCTCGGCCGCTCTGGGGCAGGAAGGTGAAGAACTTGTGCGATCGCTGCATGACACGCAGGGCATTGTGGTGCGGAGCAGATCGTTGAAAGCTTCCATACTCGAGCGACTGGATCGACTTCGTTTCATCGGCCGCGTCGGATCGGGGCTGGAGAACATCGATCGGAAATATTGCGAGACGCGTGGGATCAAGGTCTTCAATTCACCTGAAGGCAACCGCGACGGGGTGGGTGAGATGTGCGTTTTGCTTTGCCTCGCCTTGATGAAACATGTGATGCGTGCGAACGAGCAGGTGAAACGCGGGATCTGGTTGCGAGAAGAGAACTGCGGGACCGATCTCCAGGGAAAGACCATAGGTATCATCGGCTTCGGGAACATGGGCAGTTCGTTCGCGCAAAAACTCTCCGGTTTCGATGTTCGGATCCTTGCGCATGACAAATTCAAGAAAGGTTTCGGAACGTCGCTGGTGCAGGAGACCGATCTGGACACCCTTCTCTCCGGGAGCGACGTGATCAGCCTTCATCTTCCCCTGAACGAAGGGACGCGCCATTTTGCCGATGCCGCTTTTTTCGATCGGATCGGAAGACCGGCCTACCTGATCAACACCTCACGCGGCGCGATCGTGCACACCGAAGCCCTGTTGAACGCGATCGATGATGGCATCATGTTGGGCGCAGGACTTGATGTGCTGGAATTCGAACGCGATGATCTGAACGGTCTCGATCCGGCAATGGCACCTGCCGTACAGGAGAGGCTCTTCGCCCATGATCGCGTTCTTCTTACGCCGCATATAGCTGGCGTAACGCAT